>CAZNQT010000005.1:0-28324 GCA_964574885.1 uncultured Pirellulales bacterium | reverse complement strand
CCACATCCCCGGCGAATGGATCATAGGCGACCGGCGCCGGACCGCTTTGCTGCGACCATTGGTATTGTAGTTCATACGAAGTGCCCGTATCCGGATCTTCCGGGTTGCAACCTTCGATATAGGGTTTGCCGTCATCGGTTACGGTCATCTCCATCACGACCGAATCCCCGGACAGGATAGATAGGTATGCAGGCCCCTCGATGATTGGCGGTTGGTTGACACAGGGATTCAGAGAATCAATCACAAAACCGTTCATAGTAAAGAATCGGCGGTGCGTATCGACTCCTGCGTACGCGGCAAAACGCATGATCACATCATCGGCGCCATTGGCCGTAAACGAAGTTACATACGTCGAAGGAAGCGTATAGGCATCCGGGCCGTTATATACGGCGGGAGGTGCGGGACTGCCGCCCGTACTTCCATTGGTCATAAGACCATCAGCGAGTTGCGTGAAATTGGCCCCGCTATCGGTGGATACCCAAACGGCGAAGGGACCCCATATCCGTTCGGTGTCGTGATGGAATGACGTCCAGCTATAACTGCCGGCGGGCAGCCCGCCAAGGGTAATGTCCAGGTACGTGGGCGTCCCCGTGGCGCCGTCCCAATCGCCGTTGCCCCCATTGTCCGTACGGGTATCGGCGCCAATCCAATCGGTAACAAGATCGATATCCGAGGCCGAATTGTCCCAACTGGCATCATAAGTGGCTGTCCGGTCGATCATCTGCATGACGTGGTTATCCGAGGTATTGGGCCATGCGGGAGTCACCGTAATACTGCCGTAAGAGCGAGTGATGAAATCAGAGGCCACTTCATGAGCGGCATCATAAGACGACCAGCCGGTTTGGGGATGGGGTCCGTTATCCTGCGTGGTGGAATTAAAATCCACCATTAACGGTAACTGTGCCTGAACAACCGGAGTCAGCAATAATACATATAAAAAACTAACTAGGATGATTGCGTTTTTCACTTCTCTCCTCACTCACCGTTCTCCCTCCGTTCGGACGTGCCGTTCCATCTTGAACAGGAACCGGGCGAACATGAACGCTCGCCCGGTCCCCATGTTACTTTTTTTCAGATCTTAAAAACAAACCGTCTTACTGACATTCTGACGCCGGATAGCGATTGCAACTGAGCCATTCCTTCGCCAGGGCGGCAAAGTCAATCAAGTCCACCACACAGTTGCCATCCACGTCATACCGGGTAATCCATTCCGGAGTAGGTTCTGCGCAGACCCAGTCGGCCGGACCGGCCAGGTACAAATCATAGACGTCGGTTTTCGACAAAGCGTAGTTGTAAAGCTGTAGATCATCTAACTCGGCGTTCAGGAAAGCTCCTACTACACCGCGAACATTTCGCGCACCGATTGTCACGGGGAATTCCCACGGCGTTAATACCGGATTGCCGGTTTCGGCCTGGGTGCTTAAGATTCTGCCGTCCAGGTAGAGTACGCCCTCGTCCGTGATCTGACTCCAGGTCACCGCGATATGGTGCCACTGACCATTGTGTAAATCCGTAGGTTCCGGTAAGTCATAGGATACATTGATCGTATCTCCACCCCGGACGTAACCGCTTATTCTACCATACGTACCTTCACTCAGATTCGCCTGGAAACCGGTATTATTGCCGGTGTTAAACGAACCCATGACACTCATAAACGAGGTCGAAGAGGACTTGACCCAGTAGGAAATCGATCCTTCGAGATCCCCACGCACGTTGGGATCGGCGCTGGGCGCCGCACTGGCGCCCACTATGATGTAATCGTTGGGGTCGCCGGTAAAGACCGCCGCACTGCCGCCGGTAATCCCGGTGGTATATTGTTCCTTCGAGGGATCGAACCAGGAGCCGTCATGGGGCAATATTGCAACCGAATCATTGGTATTGCCATCGAATTTATAGTAGGCAATCTGTCGCTTGACCACCAGTTGCACCACCGCACTTTCTACTACGTTGCCGTTGTCCAGAACACAATAATAGTAGGGCGGCGCCTCTACTGCCGTAGCCAGATCCGCGTCGAGAGTGACATTCAGGGTATCTTGATTAATCCCCGTTAATACCTGAGTATCGGAGGCATCAATTACAGTATCAGCGGATCGATACCAGGTATAGGTCAGGGGGGTGGCGCTGGAGGCCGCGATGGTAAAGGTCGCGGTCCCGCCTGGGAAACCAGCCTGGTCCGTCGGCTGCGCATCAATAATCGGTACGGAAATCACCGTTGCAAACGACCAGACCGGTCCGGGGATATTGTTGGGGTCGCCGGGAGAATTACCTGCATAGACTCCTTCTTCCACGCTCCAGTAGTACTCTTTATCGGTTCCCAAATCCGCAAAAGTTTTGGACCCGGTAGTCCCGGATGCAGGTATGGTTGCCACGAGAGTGAGATTCGGATCGGATAAACTGCCGTTGCTCATATAAAGATAGTGCGTGGTGATGTCCGGATTGACGATGACCGTTCCGGGAGGATCCTCAGTCATCCCCGTTTTCCAGCTTAGCGTCACGTTCCCGCTATCGGCTATACCAATGGCGCCGTCCCCGGGACTCGGCTCATGTGCTCCCGTCGATATATCCAGTGTAAAGCCGTTCATATGAAAGAATCGGCGGTGCGTATCGATTCCCGCGTAAGCGGCAAAACGCATGACCACATCGTCCGTTCCATTGGCGGTAAACGATGTTCTATACGTCGAAGGAAGCGTGTAGGGGTCAGGGCCACTATATACGGCGGGAGAGGCGGGGCTGCCGCCCGTACTTCCATTGGTCATAACACCATCCTTGAGTTGCGTGAAAGTAGAACCGCCATCGGTGGACACCCAAACGGCGAAGGGACCCCAGATCCGTTCGGTGTCGTGATGGAATGACGTCCAGTCATAATCGCCGGCGGGTAGATTGCCGAGGGCAAGGTCCAGGTACGTGGGCGTCCCAGTGACGCCGTCCCAGTCCCCGTTCCCTCCATTGTCCGTACGGGTATCGGTGCCGATCCAGTCGGTGACGAGATCAATATACCCGTCCGAATTGTCCCAACTGGCATCATAAGTGGCCGTCCGGTCAATCATCTGCTGAACGTGATTATCCGTGGTATTGGGCCACGTGGGAGTCACCGTAATGCCGCCGTAATCTTTTGTGTCGAAGTCAGCGGCCACTTCATGTGCGGCGTCATAAGCCGACCAACCGGCCTGGGGGTTGGGTCCGTCATCCTGAGAGGTGGAATTAAAATCCACCATTAACGGTAACGGCAACTGGGCCTGCGCCGTTGAGAGCATCATTATCAGGCATATCATCCCTGATAACATGATTAGTTTTTTCCTCGTTCGTTGTTTCATCTCCATTCCTCCACTAAGAAGGTTAATATTTATACCTTACCATTTCCTTTCGCATTTTTTCGTGTCCTTGGCCGGAAACTTTCGTACCCGAATCTCATAATCCGACGCGTAAAATTCAAAATTTCACCTCCTTTCCGCCTCGGCCAAAGTGTCCTGAATTCCGAATTCATTTGGTCTCTGTCCACTCATAAACAAAATTCCCCTTACCTATGATGTCGATACGGCCAGCCTTGGGCCATGTAGTTGATATCCGTTTGCTGATCGTCAGGGGGTGCTTGAATACCGTAATTTCCACCCCCTTGATTTATCAATTTTTCCATATGTTCAAAAGTAAAGGGATCGATCCAGATTTTTCGTTCCGCATGACCGTCGATGAAAGCAAAATCACTGCTGTCGCCATGGTTGATCGATACCGGTCCCCACCAGGCCCAGCCATCGGGGTAATTTGGATTATTCGAATTCCAGGGTTCTCCGAGCACAAAATGATGACGGGCATTCCAATTCCGGGCCTCGAAGGCCTCGACGAAATTGTACCGCGTTTCCGGAAAACTGATGGCACTGTGTTTTTTTATCTGGGAGCCAGTACCAGTACTCGCATACCCATAGAGACAATCCGGGATCGAATACGAAACGAACACCGGGGTGTTGTCATAGATGCTTATGTTAATATAATTGGAGGGGCATTGATACGCCTTTGGTTCAGTCACATATGGATATAATTTCCCCAATTCAATACCGCGAATCTCATCCTCGTCCGTTACGGGAGGATCCGTTTGATTAATAATCAGTTTAATACCATCTTTGCGCCGAGGGATTCCAATCCATCCCGCGAAATTACCATTAGATTCTGTTGAATCTCCGGAGTAATCGTCGTTCCCAGACATGATACGGCCTTTGTTATCTTCCTGGTACATATTCCAGCCGCTGGACATTTTGCGTAGATTCGTCAGACAGACAGCCACCGACGCTTTTCGTTTGGCGATTTGCAATGCCGGGGCCAGGATCGTAATCAGCACGGCAATAATTGCTATCACGATCAATAGTTCGACCAACGTAAATGCCTTTTGGGAGTTTTTGTGTATATTCTTCATAGTTACGCCCCAATACTATCCTCAGGTTAATTTTTGTTTTCGGTGGCTCATCGAGGCGTCCGTATCCTCGGCCACAGTGATCGTCTGTATCTTTTCTCGTTCCGTTATTGGTTTTTGGTATCGTTGGCTGGATGTTTTCGCGGCAATGATAAACGCCTGGATATTTTCGGTAGGCACGTCCGGTGGCATCCCCCCGCCGCAGGACAAGATCAGTCGGGATCGGTCGTTCAAATCCGCGACCGATTGTTCGACGGCTTCTTGCACGTCGTGCGGCGTACCGGAGGCCAACACATCACGCGGGGGAATGTTGCCCAGAATGGCTACCTGGTTATGGGTTTTCTCCCGCAACTCCTGCAGACTGTGTTCAAAGCTGTAATTAATGAGATTGACCCCCATCCTGGTAAGATATGGAGCACTCACCAGACCATTGGCGTCGTTATGGAGAAAATTCACCCGTGCGTCAAACGTGTCGTAAATCTTCGTAAAGTACGGCACTACATAGTCCCGGCATTGCCGATCGCCCACAAATCCAATAATGTCGTCCAGCAGCAGGATCCCTTCGATGCTCGGAAACTGCTCTTTCTGGTAGCCGATCCAATCGACCAGGAATTCCGTAATCAACTGAATCAGCTTATGGCACCGGTCCGGCTCTGTCATCATCGCCATCATTAATTCGGTCGTGCCATATAAGAAGGACGCAATATTTAAGGGACCCCGAGCGACGGCAAACTTGATGTGATGCCCCAGGGCTTCGATTTGCGCCCGGGTATTCCGCAGTCGTTGGATCACAAACGGGAGCAGCCCGTCCGTCCGGACGTCCGGTTTGGATAACGAGTCCACTTCAGTGAGATCCTTCAGGATTTTCTCGGCGTGCGGCATATTGGTCGGATGCCATCGGCAGGTCGCACCAAACGCACTCGGCTCCGTACACATGCCGTATTCGGCCCAGAAGCCCGGCAAAAACATCGTATCCGGAAAGGTCTCGATCGCCTTTTGATTCGAAGCTAGCCAACAGGCGTCACTGGTGAAATATTCCAGCATCCCGACGCCGTACCAGCCCGGCAGCCAGGGACAATCTATAATAAAACCCGTCGGTAGTACCGGCATACGCTTGCCGTCTATGACATCCAATAAGGTATTCCATTGCTGCTCGTTCATGCACAATCCTCTGCGAAGTTTATAGGACAGCCGAACCTGAGTTTTATTTGAATGTTCCTGTCCCGAATACAGTCTGTACTGCCGATTTAGATGCTATAGATTTCTGTTGACAGTGTCCTATCATTCTTGTATTATCGTACTTATGATGTGGCGTTACAATGAATGATAGTCACTTTTTATTGCATGATAGTGATCCATGAGACGTTTTGTGCGTATTAAAAAACCGGAAGCAATGCCCCAGGCGTCTTCGGTTTTCTGGAACGGAGACTCCTTTGCACCGGTTTTCTGGCACGCCACAGTGGATCAGGATCGTCCCGTAGGCAGTCGAAAGACGTTTGTCGAGCATATTCACGATTATTACCATATTGTCCTCTATACCAAGGGCCGCGGACAATACTCCAAAGAAGGAATCTTTCACCCCACGGAACCGGGTACCTGCGTCCTCATTTATCCGGGACAACGACATGATTTTGTCTCGCGATGGGAACGCGCCGTTTATTCGGAAATTAGCTTTTCCTATAAAAATAAAAAGGGGCAATCCCTGCAAATCCCTTTTGAAGACTTGCTGTCTCTCCATGTCGGCACGGAAGTGCGTCTGATCCCCCAATTGAAATTTTCCGTGGATCAGATGCATATATTACGAAACCTGTTTTTAACGTTGACCGATCATCTCAACAGTACTCATCCCTTTTCTATCTTCCACGCGCATAATGAGCTGACGAAGATATTCAGCTTCCTATTGGAAAACGCCGTGGCCGTACGAGAAGATCCATTCACGGATGATCGGTTTGAACGCGTAAAGAATTATATCGAAGAACATTACTTCAAACCCTTATCCATTGATGAACTGGCGAAGCTGGCCGGATTTTCGCGAGGCTACTTTTTTCGCGCATTTAAAGAAATGTTTGATATTTCTCCTGTGGCCTATCAACAGAATATCCGAATTGAAGCGGCCAAGACCTTGCTGAAAACCACGCCGTTGCGTTGTAATGAAGTCGCTCACAGGGTCGGTTTTAGTGATGTCTATTTTTTCCACCGTGTTTTTAAAAAGCACACCGGCGTCACCCCCAATCAATTTCGGGGAAAATAATATCCGTAGCTTTCTACTAATATCGCCTCGTAAACCGGATTCCTGGTATGGTTATTATTTCCCTTAGCACCAGTTCATATCGTCGCGGGGAGCAAGTCGTCGCATGAAAAGACAAGTGTTGGCAGCCTCATGGTTCGTGATTTTCATATTCTTCGAATCCCAAAGCAGGGTCGCGCCCGGATGTAGAAGTGCAATATCGCCCAATACGATTATTTCTGACAAAGGTCCCGCATAGTCAAAACACGACATAGCGGTATCTTCGCCTTTGCATGCCAACGTCCAGTTGTCGAAGTGGTTTCTTCCTTTACAGCGAAAGGCTACCTCAGGAGGTTTCGGCGTTTCTTTCCCAACGCTCTCCGGTATGATCTTGCCGCCCTGGCTATGACTGCCGGCCATGAGGGAACCACGTTCTCCCACCAGGACCGAGCCGCTGGTGATTCCTTTTTGCCCCGGATCAAGATGTTTCGGCCGGGGAAACTCTATATCCGTTCCCAGGTAGTATTTCATCGTTACCGGCGGCATGGCGCCCCGGGTCGAAAATTCCCACGTGATCACGCCGGACCGCGGCATTGATCCGGGATAGGCCGGTGTCTTTACCTCCGCCCGGACACTCGTCGGCGCCCGAAGGTCCAGGGCGTAATACGCCGGATCTAGTATATGTGCCGCCATGTCCCCCACGGCGCCGCTGAAGTGGCTGTATCGTATCCATTCGCGATTCATGTAACTGGTGCTGAAGGGAATTTCTTCCGCCCGGTTCAAATACAAATTCCAGTCCAGGGTTTTGGGGATGACGCAATTCTTCACCACCGGCTTGTCGATCCAGTAGTTTTTCCGGGAATAGGCATGGACTTCTCGGATCGGACCGACCGAGCCCGCCTGACCCCAATCTCTCAGCATAGCCGAGCTGCGGCTGGAATGGCCCTGGTGCCCCATCTGCGTCACTACCTTTTTATACTTCCGGGATTCTTCCGTGAGAAGACGTACTTCATTCACCGTGTGACAGAGGGGTTTCTGGCAATACACGTGTTTGCCTCTTCGAATCGCATACATGGAAATAGCAAAATGATTATGATCGGGCGAGGCCACTAATACCGCATCGATCTCGTTGCCGATTTTATCAAACATCACCCGGTAATCTTTCCAGAGTTTCACTTTGTGCAAATTAGTATATCTTTGAATATGTTTCTTATGCCACGCCTCATCAACGTCGCACAAAGCGATCACGTTGTCAGTTCTGGCCAGGTAACTTGCATTACTCGCACCCTGGCCGCCTACGCCAATGCAGGCAATATTGAGTTTGCTGTTAGGAGACGGTGCGGCTTTTAGAATATTGAACGGCGCCACACCGATTGTGGTTGCGGCTAAAGTACCCTTGAGAAAATTACGACGATTCATTGATGACATGATCTATATCTCCATTCCTAATTAGGTTAACATAAAATCCAATACTTCAGGGCTTACGGTGAATCCATTTCTAAAATTCGAATTACAATTTGCCTCCAATATACTGTTGATATCGTTCGGCGATACGGCCGGTTTTTACATCACCTGTATGTACCAGGATTCCCACGCGCTGCCGGATCGTTTGTCCTTTTTTCAGGGTGAAGGGCTTGCCGCTGATATTATCGGGCCGCCGAGGACCAAAGCAGCCGTATTCACGGGTCAGCCAACGATGCGTCTGGCCGTCCGGCCATTGAAATACCGCCATGCCCTCCGTGGTACGCGAATAGTCAATCCATTTGGCAACTTGGCCATCCGTTGCCTTCTGGCCTTGCTCTCCCGTATCGCTGGTGATTATGCCGCCTCCGTTTTCACCGTTAAACGCCTTGTTCATGCGAATATAAGGCCACGCGTAATGCACCTTATCGCTGACGAATTCCACATCGTTATAAGTAGCGGTTAACTGGAAGGTCATATCCAGCAGGTATTCGCCCTCGTTCAAAGCATGAATCCGAACGCTTCGCTGTTCATCCAGCATCGGCTTGTCGTAATCCGCTTTCCAGACCAGGGTTGATTCGACCGTTGCCGTGTCGCCGCTGGTTTTCAAGGTTTGAAATTCTTTATGCGCAACATGATTCCGAAAGGGAGCGCGATAAGGTTTAAACGGATTTTGTTTGCCGCCCGTACCGCTGTATAGAGCATTATAAAAGCTCGCTGTCTTGTCGCCCGGAAAGCGAACGGTATCGGCAAACCACAAGGACCGATGGTGCGGATAAGGGATTGCCATTTCGGTTAACATGTTTTTGCCCGAGGGGCTGTTAAGAGGCCAGTAGTGAGGTAGATCGAGCGAGGAACTGTACTGGTAAACCAATGTCTCCCAGCCGTCTATCTTCACATGTAATTGTCCCGTCTTGTCATCGAGGTTTAATTCTATGCGATCTTTAGCCTGGGCGGACGATACAAATAGCAGAGGAAAAAGTAGCGCCCATAATGATGACAGGAAGAATACCACTTTCGCTCGATAATACGGATTGATTTGTGTTGCTTTTACCATAATTGTTCTCCCTTCTCCGATTAATTATATTCTGATATCCATCTACAACCCTAATTATTAATACTGTCAATATACCACGTTCCTTCCCTTTTGCAAGTAACCATAAGACGGCCCCTGCCTGCCATTTTATTCAAGAAACCAAAATCCAGGAACGAGAAATCATCGACTTGCTTTTCCCGCCTAAATCTACTATAACCTCCGTCACCGTTACAGGTTTAAAATAAAGGATGCTTTATGAACATCCAATTCAAATCTCTTATCTCTTTGTTGATGCTACTGTGCACGGATGCCTGTTGGGCGAACGGCCCGATGCATTTCCCTCCGCCCGCCACGGCCGCCGAGCACCGCTGGCAAACCTGCGCCCCGGAGGCCGAGAGGATCGACCCGGCGAAATTGCAGAGTGCTATGCAGTTTCTGAAGGAGGCTCTGGATGATCCTCAGACTGCGGATGCTAAGGAGGATGGAATCAGATTTGCATGTGTCATTCGCAATGGCCGAATGATCTGGCCCAATGACGAGACCCCCGCCGGGCAGGGATCTGACCTGCGCACCCCATGCTACGTTTATTCCTGTACGAAGGTCTTTGGAACGGCGGTGCTCGGACTCCTGATCGATCAGTGGCACGTGACTTTGGACACACTGGTCAACTCTCTCGTGGACGTTGACCTCTGCCGGGAGAACGCCCAGAGTGTGAAGAAATACCCATCGTATGATAGGATCACACTACGCCATTTGGCGACCTTTACCGACGGCTTTGGCGACGTTCGTCCGAAATGGCCCCAGCCGGGAATGTACTATCCCTTCCATTCTGAGCCGCCCCTGTTTACGCCCCCCGGCTCCAAATACGCCTACAATAGCTCCCCCCAGCTTCTGGCCTATTGTCTGACAAAGCTGATTTACAATCAGTTCAGCAGACCGCCTTACTCGTGGTCTAGGGAAAAATGCAACCTGGATCAATATTTCGAAAGATTCTTTGCAACGAAAATCGGTATGGCCAGAGACTGCTGGCGATGGTCCAATGAGTTTCCCGATCCGGGGCTGCACACCATTGATCTGTCTAATCCCGAAGACCTGGATATCCGCCCCATTTCACAGTCGATGTTTATCAGTGCCGGCGCGATGGCCCGTTGGGGACATTTGTTCCTCAACCGGGGCAACTGGAAGGGTAAGCAGGTAATCAGCCGATCCTTTGTGGATGAGGCTACTACGATTCAGGTCCCCCGGCAAATCGAGCCGCTTAACCGCCGCGCCGGCTATCGGGAAGCGCCCGGGCGGTATGGCTATATGTGGTGGATCAATGGCCGAGGCGGCTGGACGACGAAAGGCCCGACCAATCCCCCGACGCTGATGTGGCCGGACGTCCCGGAGCGATCGGGACCGACTATCGGCGTTTATTCCGCCCACGGCGCCCAGGGCAATCGATGTTGGATCATCCATACCCTCAACACGCCTTACGGACAAGTAACAGCGAACCTGGTGGTCGTGCGTCTCTCGCTGGGAGCCGTCGGGGGAACTCCGTCACGCACCCCCGGCAGACTTACGTTTGCGGAGGAAAATACCTTTCTCAAGATGCTCGGCGAAGCCCTTCTTCCGGAACCATAGCGAAACGCTCCCCAGGCTGCACGCCATCCACTTTCTTGACCTTAATCCATCGACGGCTCACGGTTTGCCGTTAACCACAAGGAGAAAAAATGAATCGTGGATTAAATTAAATCTGTAAATGTTAGTATTCCCATTGTATCCCAGGTCGCGGATTAGGGGTCGGCGGTTCCGGGGGAGCCCTTGATGACGGAGCCGGCATGCCAGCCGTCACGGTCATTCCACAGGGAGGCCTGGGCATAGGGATCGGCGGCGACGAGGGCGTAGCCTCCGCCGTCGGTGGTGGGATACCAATTGTCGTTATAATCGAAGCGCATGATCGCGGCTTCAAACGGGACGGGTAAGTTCAGGACGATGGTTTCGCCGCCGTTGCTCAAGCTGCCGTCGTAGGCGCCGATGACTTCGGGGATGACGCCGTATTGACTCTGGAAAACGAGCGGATCTTTGACGATAACGACGTACTCGCCGGGCGCGAGCGTCATCGCCGGGAAGGTGTAATCGATCCCACTGGTGAAACGGACGCCGGCGAGGTTCAGTTCGACGGAACCGACGTTGAGCAGTTCGATGAATTCCGCATCGGGATGTCCTGACGGTTCATCCTGGGGATGATACATCATTTCGGTGATCCGCAAATCGTGCAACAGGTTCAGTGCCATCTCGTAATCAGCGGCGGCATCGGAATTCGGATCGATCGTGGCCTGCAGTTCGGGCAGGAACAGCAGATTCGGATCATTCATAGTTTCATTCAACGCCTGTACCGCCAAAACGTTGGTCCCCTGCTGCAACTGATTGACGTAGCTCGTGATATCGAAGGTTTCAAAATTGGCCGCCAGGGCATTATCTCGATTGCCGTCGGCCTGGGAGTTCCAAAGGGGCGTCCCGGTAACGTTGCTGCGAGCGACTTCGGCGCCGTTGAGATAGGCCACAAAACCATCGTCGTAGCGCATCCGCAACGTCAGGTCGATAATGTCGTCCGGGTTCTTGTCCAGATCAAATTCGATCCGCGTCCACAACGTGGCATTCGATCCGACCATAGCCTGTTGCAGAAGATTGTTCGGTTCGCCTCCCTCCTGGATCAGCATAAATCCATTGATCGGATACGCTTTTCCTTCCTGGGAATCCGCGGTGGCTTCGCTGCGGATCGTAAAATCCCCATCCTCTCCCGGTACAATCTCATCCCAGCGGACCAGTTCGCCGGCGACGCTGTTGTCACCGGGCTGGAACGTCGCGGTATCGTCGCTGCCGCCGACCCCGCTGCTGCTGTTCCAGACATATCCATCCGCATCCAGTATCGTGACCAACGACGTGCGGAGTGGATAATCATGGGATCGAATGGCCGAACCGGCGAATGAATACCGTGCATTGGGATTCAGGTTCGTAAAGGTGATCTCCATCCACCAGCCGGCGCTGCCGTAATAAATCAGACCCGGAGCAAAATCGACAATCCAGCCGTCGGCATTATGAAACGCTTCGTACATCGGCGTACCCTCCGCCGGCCGACCGCCGCTGCCGGTTGACGTCGCGATCCCTTCCGTTCCCATAGTAAACGTCACCGTTGGCATATCCGTCTCATCACCGGTCTCGAAATCCATCAGCGTACCGGTGTTATGACCGGTGTTGTCATTGTTGATCGTCCAGTCCGTTACCTTGTCCGCTGTATCATCTCCTGCTTGTTTAAAACAATCATTATACGCCACGCGCCTCAGACCCGTCGGCCCGAACACTTCGCCGAATCCCAGCGGCGTGGCAGCGCTTGTCCAGCTTTGCAGATCCGTAAAGGTCGGCAGTTTCCAGGTATTCTCCCCGCTCGAATCCGACGGTACGAAATATTTCACTTCCGCTCCCTCGGTAATCAAAGGAATTGTCGTCGGTTGCAACGCTGCCGTATTGGGCAGGTCGGGGGTCGGCAGGGTAAAGAAGGCGAAGGTATCCTGGCCGTCGGGATTGCGACCCTGAGAAACATCGGTGGTTTGCGGACCGTAGAAAACCTGATCGATCTTGTTTCGTTCCGGATCGAACAGTGAGATCATTTCCTTGGTGGCATTGAGTTGGAAATTGAGATGTCCGGGGTGATCGCTGTCGTCAACCACAAACGCCTTGAATCCGTCGCCGGCAATATACGAGAGCGGTCTAAGCGAATGCTTATACGGCTGCGTGATCGGATTATCGCTCAGGAACATACCGCTCAAATCCACCGGTAGTGAATCCGGATTATAGAGTTCGATGAAGTCGGCGGCGAAGAGGACCTTACCGTCGGCGAGCCATTCGTTAATCTTCAGGGTTTCCGGGACGCCCAGGTCCCGGACCTGGTTTTCCTGTCCGAGGGTCGGTTGGGTGAGTCGCCAGGAACCATGATTGATCCGACCGATGGAGAGATCGGGGATCTGCGAACCAAATTGAACGGAGTCGAGCAAATGTCCGGTGGTATCATAGAGATAGAGCGCTTCGCCGTCGCCGTCGAGGGCAAAGCCGGTATGATAAGACTCAGCCGTGTTCGGATCGGCGTATAATATCAAGTATCGATTCGTCGAGTCGAGCATCGTACCGTTGGGGATTCGATATTTCATAGGATCGTCGGGATCGTCGCTGATCGTCATATTGTCCAGGAAAATCGGCGCCGAACCGCCATAATATAATTCAATCATGTCGGGGAATTGGCTATTGTGTTCCACGGCGGAATCGTTGATGGCGAGCACTTCGTTGATCACGAGGGGGACGCCATTGTTACTGACGGTCCAGGTGACGGAGGCCGCCTCGTCGGGTTCCTGCCAGAGGCCCGCGGAATTTTTACCGATCACATAGACGGTATAAGTTTGTCCATTGACCAGGCCGCTCAATTGAATCGGTTGACTGACCGGAGTTTCGGCGCTCCAGGGCCCGTTCGGATTATCGAGCGAATATTTATAATCGATGATGCCGGGACCGCCCACGGTGATGGCGGCGCTGTTGGCCAGCGTAGTCAACTGAAGACGGGCCCCCTCGGGAACATAGGCCCCTATATCCAATCCTAACGGCCCCGTTCCCAGCGCTGGCGAGAAATAGCGCAGGTGATAATCCTCATTATCGAAATCTACGAAGTGGGGATTGACTTCCAGCATATTGCCCGTTTGAAAAACGATATGTTGCGTTTCCGTAGGCGGTTGGGCGGGAAGAATGCAGTATCGGAGGACCGGATCGGTATCGGGGCCGTAACCGGGATAGCTGGGATTGTTAAAGAGATTATTGAAGACGGCGGCATTATCGAGGAAGATATTGCCTTCCAGCAGCGCCCCTGCGCCCGGATCGACGCCGCGACCGGGTTCCCCGAAATTGATGGAGGCCATTGTCGCGCCGACGAACACGTTGTTCTGAGCGACCACGTACACGCCGTTTTTCAACATTACATGGTGATCGCCGCCAATGAAGATATTCCGGGCGATGTAGATCACGCTCTCGGCATCGGTGGCCACAGCATTGGCGGTACTATCATTGGTATTTCCGTCATGTCCGTTGGCGAACGTATAAAAAATGTTACCTTCGATATGGGCATCGGTCCCGTCCAGATCAAGCGCGTCGTCCCCGCCGCCCAGGAACACGTTGTTATAGACCTCGACGATCGGGTCCGGACGATGGGCGTTGGTGAAATCAATGATATCATTATAACCCGTAGTGGTGCCGAACGTGTTGCCTTCGAAGACGAGTCGGCCGGTGGAGAGGATATCATGTCCGTGAATGATTTCATCCCCGGTGATCGAAGGCAGAATGCAATTGCGTACGATTAGATCAATATGACTTAATTCCAGCACCGTCTGATCCGTCACGCCGGGAAACGTCACGTTGTCCAGGAGCAGTTTGGAATTGCTCACGTCAATGACGTTCGAAGTGGACGTGGCATATTCGAGGTCCGCGTACGCGACGACGTTGTCCTGGGTGGTATTACTGAAATTGATTCCGCCCCAGGTATCGCTGGATCCAGGAGTCCTGGTCATTCGTACCCGTTGATACTCGGAGCCGTCGATGACGAGTTTACCGTTCACGATGATTTGCGCTCCCTGCGCACAAAAGACGGTGGTTCCGGGTTCGATGGTGAGAGTATAACCGGCCGGAATCGTCAAAGAGGAAGTCAAAGACCAGGGTCCGGAAGCGGCATCCAGAACCGTATTGGTCTCCGTCAGGGGATTAGGGATAGTGCTTATGGAACCGTCATCATACCAGAAGTCAATGAAATCGCGTTCGAGTTCGCTGCCGTTGCCATTCAGTTCGTCATACGTCTGTACGATTACTCGGTTGATCCCCGGATTCAGGGGGATACTGCCGTTCAAGGACCAATTGCCGCTGATGGGATTCCAGTCGGCTTCGACACCGTTAATGAATACGGATCGAGTATCATACACGTCGGCGACGCCGGTCAGATTGGCGCCGTTGAGGGTGGGGCCGGCGGTTTGATACAAACCGCTGCCGGAAGGATTTTCCGCCAAATCCGTTTGTAGGGTAATGGAATTTTGCGGAATCTGACTGCTCGCGCCGGTCAATACGTTCAACCGGCGACTGGCAATGAAATTCTTGAAGCTGGTGCGCGTCGAAGAAGGCGCCCAATCCAGCAGTCGATCCACTTGGGTGTCGAATTTTTCCTGGTCAAAGACCGTATCGAAAAGGTCGCGGAATTGGCGGTAATATTCACCCGCGTATTTTGGATGTTCCAGGAACCGTTTGATCTCGGGCAAATCATTAATCCGGCCGTCGAGCCAGATATTATCCGTGGCCGAGGCGCGGTCCAGGATCGAGTCCAGATCATGAGGTATTAGGATACAGCGGGGATCGTCGCTGCCGAAATACAGGAAGTAATCGTCGCCGTAACCGTTGGCGAGATTGGTTTCACTCGAGGTTATCAGGTTATTCAAGGCGAACCAGCGGAGCCACTGGTCCCGATTGACGACCTGTTCCACTTGCCCCAGCCATACCGGCTCGGACATCTCATCCACGTCCAGAACGTGGGTTAGGTTGATGAGATCGGACCAGTTTTGCAAGTTCGTGTGGGTTTCTTTCTCGTACTTGTCTTTGGGTTTGTTATAGTCATTGGGATCCCATCCGAGGAAGTTCAGGTCGGCAGAATGCGTATAACTGACGGCGCTATAGAGATTGCCGTCGGGATCGTCGGGGTAATGATTCTCCGCCCATTCGGAATCATAGTTCTCCAGATGGACGTAGGAACCGTGGGTTCGTCGGAACGTATCCGTAGTATCCAGCGTGTGATTCACACCGTTGATCCGCAGTTGCACCGCCAGGGGATCCTCCGACGGCAGACCGGCCAACAGATGCAATATGTGTCCGATATATTGATAGTAAGTATAATAACAGTTCAGGTTGATCGCGGTGACGGTCTTCCAGGGTTCGTCGTTCTTGAAATTCACCCGAAAGTTGTAGGGCGCCCTAGAGCGGCTGCCATGCCCCCGGTTGCGAACGCCGGTATTATAGCGGCACTTCATGTCCACGCCGTCCGTACTGATAAACGTACCGTTCATCTGGGCGTTGCTGTAGGAACCGTCGCCCCCATGAATCGCTTCCAGCCGCGTCTTTTCGTTATTCGTCATAATGATGTGGTAGATCGGCTGACTGCCCGGCGACCACGGGTCGGCGGGATCGAACAAGGGATCGGATTGATAGACCTGATAGAGACCGTTGACCACCTGCTCCCATTGCCCATCGACATCCGCCGGCGCCGGCCAGGTCCGGGATTGAATCCCATCGTCGGCTTCCAGGAAAAATTCGAGTACCGTTCCTGCTGCATAAGCGGGAATCTGTCCCGTATAAACGGCGTCGCCCGCGTCTTGGTCTCCGTTTAATCCGTCATCATGCATGACCACCACGGTATAGGTCCCCGGATCATATTGGGGATACGTATATTTATCATAGGTGGATTCATCTTCGCGGTAATGGAGTTTTACCGTGCAGTTGGCGATGGCTTCATCGCGAATCCGCGCCGTTACCCGAACCGGTTCGTCGCTTTTCGGAATGATCGGCTTGTGCGCCACATCCAGGATCATAGGGGCAAGATTCGTTTGCGCCACGCTGTTGGATCGACCGGGCGTCCCACCGACGACCGTACTGGCGGCCCAGTTCTGGCCGTAATTGTTGGAAAGGAAAGGATCGATCAATTCCAGACTGCTCCCCCCGCCGTCGTGATTGTCGTTCCACTGCCACCCGCGGTGCCCTTCGTCCGAGGGCCCGAGTTCACGGTAGGACCAGTCGCCCTCGTCGTAATAATGGACGCTGTCCATCCGTAACCCGGTTTCGTCATCCAGATCAACGTCTTCGCCGGAATTGCTCAGTCGCCCCGTCCAGGGACCCACTACCCGGTTAGAATCCACCCCAGGATAGGCTTGTAGAAAGGCGCCGACATTGGCGGCCACCACCAGATACTGGTTGGGATCCAGCGTCCGGGCGGGGAAGGTGAAGTCCACGCCGTCGCTGAATCGCCAGCCGGTGAGGTTTACGGACATAATCCCTCGATTATAGATTTCGATAAACTCACGGGACGTCGGTTCCGGCTGCGTGTGCGCGTTGTCATGGTAGGGATGATACATGATCTCGCTGATCACAACGTTCTTGGTCGGATCGGGGACCGGATCGTCGGTATTAGGTTTGCCCGGCGTGGCCGGATAAAAATACCCTACGCTCGTCAGGTCCTGCGACAGACCGTATGACCAGTCGTTGTATTGCGGGGGATAGATGCCGGGATATGCATGCTCGATCGTGCTCCCGTCCGGCAGCACCAGCGCTACGTAATCCCCTTCATTATTCAAGCCGAAATTCGTATGTAGATAGCCCAGGTCGTCCACGACGGGATAATCGGCGTCATCCTGTTTCGAGGCAAAGACCACTAGATAACTGTTACCGCGTAAAAGCGTCCTCGGCGGAAAAAGCCATTGATTGCTATCGTCCATGAGGAAGCAGCCGCCCAAATCCACGGTCACATCCGACGGATTATACAGTTCGATCCAGTCGGGATAAATCCATTGGCCATGGAGCCTGGTGGAAAACGAACCTTCGTTATCCGCCATAAACTCACTGATTACGACGTGCACGCCCGTCTTGTTGTAATTGGCCATCAGCGATGCATAATCTGACAGGTTCACTCCCGCCTCGCCCGCCAGATCCGCCTCACAGCCCGGCGCCGTACAGCCCGGTTCCAGCCAGAATCCCGTCAACATCTGCACATCCACCAAATCCACCTTACAGTTGCCGTCCAGATCGCCCAGTGGACAAATCACGGCAGGCGCAGAATGGTTAATTAGCATGATGAAAAGCAGAGCGGAAAATGCAATATTGGGATCCCTAAAAAGCTTCGTCATTCTTTTATGCTCCTTTGTCAACGATCGAGAAGGATTATATTTAATCGTAATTACCTACAGTTAAAGCACTTACAAAAATATCCCCACGGGCGATACGCATGCTGCTTATGGTTGGTCCCATTACTCCTTAACTTCATCGAACATATATCAGGTCTAAATTAGGGTGCGTGAGCCAAAATTATGTTACACAAAGAATAATTTATTTTTCCGGTTAGCATTTGAAATTATTTTCCTAAAACCATAAACAGCAATAAGTTATAGTTCTGCAACGCAGGGTTTGGAGGGCATACTATTCAGGGTATCGTAATTACGGAAGGTAAGCGGGAAGGTTTTTATACGTAACCGTGTGTCGGTAGGTCATAAATATATGTAGAGGTACCCTCAGAAACTGCTAATAAATCTCCTTCCTCCGATAATAAAAATTCCCTTTCTCCTCTGGGATTGCTAGGAAATCACATTACTCCCAAATAGTGTTTATATCTATCCATTATGCTTTTTCGCGGCATGTTCGTCGTATATTATCATAAGTGTTAAGAGAAGGCAAGAAAAAGTTTCGTCGGCCCGATATATCAGCGTAAACACTTCCCCTGTAGGCACTTACAACAATAAGTGCCTCATGGTGTTTATTCATTTCCCCTAAAAAAGGAAAGACCTTCCTTACACTTCTTCGGGGACGACAAAGGGTTTGCGATAGTTTCGAGTCAGCAGGGCATCGGCCGCAGGATTGTCGATGAATTTTTCCTTCTGGGGATCGAAAAAGAGTTTGGGGCCGACGCGGAGAGTGGTTTTTTCCGGATCGACGCCGATGGCCTTGGTATTTTCCAGCATGGTCATAATACTGTCGCCGACGATTTTATTGTCGCTGAGGTCTTTCGGTTTGGCAAATTTTGTATCGACGCCCAGGCGATAGGAAATATTTCCGAGATGACAAAGGGCACTGGAGTAATGGGCTTCGAGGATGTCGGCGTTGAGTTCTTCTTGTTTGCGGCTGCGAACACAGTTGATGAAGTTTCCGAAGATATCGCCGCCGTGCAGTGTGTAATCGACGCTGGGTAGTGATTCTCCTTTGTCTTTACCATAGGGATAGAATTTGCCGCCCTTAATTACACCTTCTTCGCAATAAAACTCATTATCAACGATTCGAGGGAATTTTTCTTTTACTTTTCCATCGACGAGTCCACGGGTTTCAAATAACAGCAAGGTGTCTCCATAATCATAGACGCAGACTTCCTGGTTGGGGGTTTCGCCCTGGTCTTTGAAATTGTCCTCGTTGACCCATCGACCGCCTAAGCCGAATACGCTGCGAGGCAAGGTGCCGTCTTTGATGGCCCAGCGCGCGATGTCCATCTGATGCACGCCCTGATTGCCCATATCGCCGTTGCCGAAGTCCCAGAACCAATGCCAATTATAGTGTACGAGGTTTTCGTGATAGGGCTGCAACGGGGCCGGACCGAGCCAAATGTTGAAATCGAGATAGGACGGGGGTTGTTTGATGGGTTTGAAGCCGATGCTCCAGCGTGGTTTGCAGCAGTAGCCTTTAGAGATCAGGAGCTTGCCGTACTTTCCGCTACGGGCCACGGCGGTTCGTTTGGCCCAACTGCTGCTGGCGCGACTCTGCGTGCCGTGCTGGACGATGCGTTTGTATTTGCGAGCAGCTTCGACGCACTTGCGACCTTCGAACACGTTATGACTGCAGGGTTTTTCGACATAGACGTCTTTGCCGGCCTGACAGGCATAGACGGTGATAATGGAATGATTGTGGTTCGTGGTAGCGACGGAAACCACGTCGATGTCTTTATCTTCGAGCATCTTGCGGAAATCGACGTATTTTTTCACGCCGGAAATCCCTTTCGCACGTTTATCCAGGACATTGCGGTCCACATCGCAAAGGGCAACCACGCGCACACCGTTCATATTCTTAAACGCGCTGATGTGTGAGCCGCCGCGGCCGTGGATGCCTGTCACACATACACGGATGTCGTTATTAGCGCCTCTGACTTTCGAGAGGGTGCTGACCGGCAGGGTGAGAGCGGCGCCGGCGGCCAGGGAACGTTTCATAAAAATTCGTCTCGTGATTCGTTTCATAGTTTCTCTCCTTTTATAATTTCAATAAGCAATATGCGTATCTCCGGAGGATTTCAACACGCACAAACGCAATCCCCGTACCCGAACCAGCTTGAGCATGTCATCCCATCCAAGGGATATTTACTATGAGGAGAGGATACCCGAAAAAGGAAGAAAAGGCAAAAACGAATTTACAAAATTTCTAACCGGTTCTGGGGCAGTTATTTATATTTATGTAATTCCTGCCTGCCCCGAAAAAACAAAAACAGCGTTCACTACGGGGACAAATCAAGCATTTGCGGTTTGCGTGGAGCGAATCATGGGATCGGCATCCAGGCCATAGCGTTTCAGTTTTTTATAAAGAGTGGTTCGGTTGATCTGGAGCATTTCAGCGGTGGCCTGTCGGTTCCAATGATTCTGACGGAGCGCCCGTTCCAGGATTTTCTTTTCCGGCTCCTCCAATGCTTCACGCAAACTTTTCGGTTTGAACGAAGTGTCATCTTTTTCTTTGGCGGCATCCAGAATATGCTGAGGCAGATCCTCCGGGGCGATCTGACTGTGTTTGCTCAGGACTACGGCGCGCTCGACGACGTTTTCCAGTTCCCGCACATTACCGGGCCAAAGGTAATGTTCCAGGTAGCGAATGGTCTCTTCCTGGAAGCCGGTCTTTTCTCTACCATGCTTTTGACACATACGACGGAGAAAACATTCGGACAGCAGGGGGATATCGGTGGTACGTTCGTGTAGAGAAGGCAGTTCGATATTGACAACGTTTATGCGGTAGTAAAGGTCTTCGCGAAAACGACCGGCTTTGACTTCCTCCAGCAGATTTTTATTGGAAGCCAGTATCACGCGGACATCGACGGTTTTCGTTTCGTTGCTGCCCACGGGTTCAAATTGTCGTTCCTGAATGACGCGTAATAATTTCATCTGCAAGCTCGGCGTGGCGGAATTAATTTCATCCAGGAATATTGTGCCGCCGTCGGCAGTGAGAAACTTGCCGTCTTTATTCTGCACGGCGCCGGTAAACGATCCTTTCACATGACCGAACAGCTCGCTTTCCAGTAGCGTTTCCGGGAGCGCCCCGCAACTGACTTCGACGAACGGTTTGCCGGAGCGGTCGGAACGATGATGAATCGCGCGGGCGATCAGGCTTTTCCCGGTACCGCTCTTGCCGGTAATTAAGACGGTTGCTTTGCTGTCAGCCACTGCTTCGATGAGGTCAAAGACCTTAAGCATTTTATAGTCGTGGCCGATGATGTTTTCCAGACCGAATTGACTGCGCAATTGCTCTTTGAGGTTTCGGTTCTCCTGGATCAAGGCCTGCTGTTCCAGGGCGCGTTTGCTTAGAATGCGGATTTCGTCATCGACGATCGGTTTGGTCAAATAGTCGTAGGCGCCCATTTTAATGGCTTCGACGGCGCTTTCGATGGTCCCATAGCCGGTAATAATGACCGTAACGAGGTTCGGGTATCGTTTCCGGATTACACGTAATAATTCAAAACCGTCTATTTCGGGCATATTCACGTCGGTGAAGACCAGGTTATAGGTTTGTTTTTCCAGTTCGGTCAGGGCCTGATGGAAACTGGCGGCGCCTTTCGCTTCATATCCTTCCAGGCCCAGAAATTCACAAAGAGAATCGCGTATGATCTGATCATCATCGACTATAAGGATCCTTTTTTTATCCGCCATGGTTCATGCCGCCTTTCTGGTTATGTCCCTCGGCTGGTTCTTTCGAGGGGGATGCTGACCGTAAAGACACTGCCGCCGGTGGATCGATTCTCGGCAAGAAGTTGCCCATTATATCGTTCGACGATGTCCTTGCTGATGGCCAATCCCAAACCGGTACCTTTCCCGGGAGCTTTGGTGGTGAAAAAAGGTTCAAAGAGTTTCTCGCGCACTTCTTGGGACAGACCGATGCCGGTATCGGCGAATTCGACGAGTAGATTATGGGGATCGCACCCGGTAGTGATTTGCAGGGTTCCGCCGGCGCTCATAGCATCGAGAGCATTTTTGATCAGGTTGTAAAAAACCTGGAACAGGTTACCGCTGCGGATATTGGGCATATCCGGTGTGTATTTCCGGATAATTTCAATCTGAAGATCCTGGATTTGGGATTCGAAGGATTTAACGGCCTCTTCGACAATCTTATTGATATCCGCCTCCTGGATGGCGGAATAGCTGTTACGAGAAAATTCCAATAATTCGCTGATAATCTGTACCATCCGCTGCAGACCTTTGCGCGACTGGCGCAGGTAGTCAATCACTTTTTCCTGCTTCTCCGCCTGGGCAACACGCAGGGCAAGGTTAATGTAACGCAGGATGCCGTCTAATGGATTGTTTAATTCATGAGCCACGCTGGCAGCGAGTTTCCCCACGGCTGCCAGTCGTTCGGCCAAGGCCAGTTCACTTTCCATAACGGTCTTGGCCGTGATGTCTTCCACGAGTAGAATGCCCCCTAACAGATTTCCCGTCTTTTCATCATGGAGCGGAATGCAAATCAGCCTAAGAACTAAATTCCGCTGATGATGAGAAAAAGAGATATTATCGAAAGTTATTGGATCTTCTGACTTGAGGGCATTACGCAACAAATCTTCCCAGGAAGCATATTGTTTGGGGTCCGTACCTTCAGCCAGGGCCTGCCCAATGTTGCTAAATGACGCTAAAATTTTATCAGCAAAGGAGTTACTGTCTGTAATATTCAGGTTTTCGTCAAAGATGACCACCCCAAAGGGCATATCCTTGATGAATTTCTGGGCAATCAAACCAAATCGAAGATTATCGGATGTAGGGCTTGGACGATTGTTGATTTTTTTAGACGATTCACGCATGTCTTTATTACACAATAACTTAGGTTAAATAACGCATTTCCCTGTTGATGCTAAATATCTGACTACTATATAGTTACAATTTAGCGTTGCTTTTGTCAAGTAAGTTGTTGAATATTTTCAACATCGAGGTACCGATAATGTTGCCCTGTCGCAACGCTTCTCATTTGTTTTCTGTGGCCTATGCGGGTAGTAATTGGTTTATTATCGGTTATAATGCCAAAATATTAACTCGTTACTATCAAAGATTTGAGGATGTAGTTCACAATGATTTTCAAAGAATACGGTAAGACCGGTAAACAGGTATCGGCAGTAGGATTCGGGGGCATGCGTTTCGATACCGAAAAACCTCTGGAGGAGAATGCGGAACTTTTACTCTACGCCTGGGAAAAAGGAATCAATTTTTTTGATACGGCGCCGGACTACTGCAAGGATCAAAGTGAAGACATTTTCGGCCTGGCCCTAACACAGATGCAGTCGGTGCGAGATCGATTCTATGTATGCACCAAGGGAATGCCGACAACTCATAATACGGCGGAAAAGGCGCGAACGGCCGTGAAAAAGTCGCTGCAACGATTAAAACTGGATAAGATTGATTTTTACTATGTCTGGTGCATTCGTAAAATGACGCATTACGAACTGGCCCTGAAACCGGGAGGGCAATACGAAGGTTTGCTGCAGTGTCAAGAGGAAGGCTTGATCGACCACATTGTCCTTTCGACCCATTTGTCGGGCGAGCAGATTCGTGAGATTCTTCAGCAAGGCAAGGTAGAAGGCATTTTGGCGGGAATCAATATTTTAAATTTCCCCTATCGTTGGGACGGCGTCCAGACGGCGTTCGATATGGGTTACGGTGTGACGGCCATGAATCCTTTAGCGGGAGGCTTGATTCCCAGACACGAGGACAAATTGGGATTTCTAAGGGAGTACGGGCCTACGCCCACGCAAGCGGCCCTGCGTTTCGTCATCGGCTGCCCGCAAATTACCGTAGCATTAAACGGGTTTACCACTCGGGATCATATTGATATGGCCTGTGAAATAGCAGACACGATCCAACCCATGGAGGAGGTCGAACTGAATACTCTGCGTAAGAACCTGGGTACAGAAATGAATGCGATATGCACCGGCTGCGGTTACTGCCTGAAAGACTGTCCCCAACATATTCCCGTAGCGTCGTATATGCAGTATTATAATGAGAAAGCCTTGTTCGGTAAAAGCGACGAGGAGATGATCAAAGGGATACCGGAACAACATCAATGGCAGCTTCTGGCAGCGCGACAGGCGCAAGCCGCCGATTGTAGCGAATGCGGTCAATGCGAAGACGCCTGTACGCAACATTTGCCGATAATAGAACGTCTGCAGGAAATCGCTCGATGGGAAGCACAATCAAAATAAAATGATAAATACACAATGAGCAGTGAAAAATATGAGACGGGATAAGCTGATGCAAACAGTTGAGATGCGGAAATTTCACCATCCGATTATTGTGATGCCGGCCTACAATGCCGCCTCGACCTTACCGGCCACGATTCAGGATATCCCGCGAGACTGCTACTCGGAACTGATCCTGGTGGACGATTGCAGTAGCGACAATACCGTTCAGATTGCCGAATCATTGGGGCTTACCGTAATCCGACACGAAACCAATCGAGGTTACGGCGCTAATCAAAAAACCTGTTACGATACCGCGCTGGCGCGGGGGGCGGATATCGTGATCATGCTGCATCCGGATTATCAGTATGACAGTCGGCTGATTCCTTTCTTTATCGGATTGATGGAGACGGGCGTCTGCGAAGTGATGCTGGGCAATCGCATTCGCTCTCGACGGGAGACGCTGAACTCCGGTATGCCTCTGTATAAATACATCAGTAATCGAATGTTGACCTTTACGGAAAATATGATACTGGGGCAAAATCTGGGCGATTTTCACAGCGGATTTCGCTGTTATACCCGGGAGGTGCTCGAGACGATACCCTATCATACGAACTCGGACGATTTTGTTTTCGATTCGCAGTTTCTGGCTCAGGCGACTTATTTTGGATTTCGCATGGGTGATGCTCCAATGCCCTGCCGGTACTTTGACGAAGCGTCCAGTATCAATTTTCGTCGCAGCGCCAAATATGGCATACAAACCATAGGCACGCTGGTGCAATTTGGTCTGCAGAAACTCGGTCTGGCGAAATTTGCCATATTTAATTCCACCCCTGAATCTGAAGTTTAAATCGTTATGAAGAGGTTCACACATTGGATCGTTCGTCATCTGATCGCGGATCATCGCGACGTGGATAACCTCAAAGTGCGGTCAAAGTATGGCGCGCTGGAGGCTTGGGTCAGCATTGCGATCAATATAGCTTTATTTGCGATCAAAGGGGTTCTGGCCTGGATGATTCACAGCGTCTCATTGCTCGCCGACGCCATTCACACTCTATCCGATACCGGGACATCCATCGTCATCCTGATCGGTTTTAAGATTGCCAAACGTCCGGCGGACCGAGAGCATCCATTTGGGCATGGTCGTATGGAATCAGTGGCCACGTTAATTGTATCGGTGTTATTGATCGTTACGGGATTTGAGTTACTCCGATCGTCGTTTGAACGAATATGGCATCCGACGGTAGTATCGGCCAAGATCAGCCCCGTTCTGGTGCTTATACTATTGGGAACCATCCTGATTAAGGAATTGATGGCGCGGTTTGCCCGTGAGTTAGCAGTGATGGTCAAATCGAAAACTCTGGAAGCGGATTTCTGGCATCATCGCAGCGACGTGCTTTCGACAGTATTGGTGTTGGTTGCAATGGTCGGGTCCTATTATAAGTATAATTATGTCGATGGCGTCGTAGGAATAGGAGTCGCTTTGATCGTGATATACAGCGGCTATGTTATCGCTCGGGATGCAATCAGTCCGCTGCTGGGAGAACAACCGCGACCGGAATTGATCGAACAAATCGAAACACTCGCTCACACCGTACCGGGCGTGTTGGGAATACACGATGTAATCGTACATCGCTACGGTCAAGTCGATTTGATCTCGCTACACGTGGAAGCGTCTGCGGAAGAAACGGTCGAGAAATTACACAACATATCCGAACAGGTGGAGGCGATCCTGGACCGAAATCTTGGCGGCACCTCGGTTGTACATATCGACCCCTTGAGCCGTGCGCATAAACGGTATGAGGAAATTCACACCCTGCTGAAACAAACGGTTGCCCATAATGATCGGATTATGAGCTTTCATGATCTGCGGGTAGCAGGGAACGAGCCGATGCGAGTCAGCTTTGACATTACTCTGGAACCAAAAGTAACGGAAGAACAAATAGTACGACTGAAAGAGAACCTGATCTCCGAACTCAGAGAAAAGCTATCCGGCGTAGAATTTGAAATCAAAGCCGAACCACGTTATGCCTATACGATCTGAACGGTAAATAAAACATTCGTATGAAAACACTCTGACTCCGTGAACGTCCCCTACCGAAACGCCCCCTCTGCATCTTGTTCTTTCACTTTATGGTTTGACGCCTTCACTAATTTCACCAACGTCCGATAATGCTTATAGGATTCGCCGAAACCTTGAAATCGGTATAATTGCCTTATCCGCTACAGCTTGGCATTAATGCTTCATTTGCTGGTCGAACTGGCCGATATTAGGGAAGAATATGTATGCGCAAACACTGATATTACTGCCCGATAATCATCGAAGAACAAAAAACGCAACAACCTATAAGTAAAATACGTAAGGTAGTTATAGAATGGAATTTTTCCACGATCCTATACTCGTCGTATTACTGATCCTGGCGTCGGGCTGTGCCTTTGTCGCCCTACGTCCCGGCCGACGCACCGAATTCTGGCTACTCTCCTTGATAATATTACTGTTTGCCCTGCCGCGAGCGGGGCTGGTTATCCGGCAGGTCTCTCTGCCGCTCCCCATCGCTCATATACTATGCGCGATATTGATCCTGGAATGGCTTTTTCTGCGCCGCAGCCGAGCAGAGCAAGGCAGTCGCTTTGGAAAATTTTTCCTGCTCTATGCGGGCGTGGCGGGATTCGGATTGGTGTGGGGTCTGAGCGCCGGGGGCGGGCACCTGATGGCGTTTCTGGAATTATGTTTTTATCTGTTCTCCATGGGGCTGTTTTTCTATGTCAGCGACACGTTTAGTGAGCAAAAACATTTTCTCACGTTTGCCCGGTGGATTCTGATCATTTCCGTTGTGGTCAGTGCCTACGGCATAGCACAGCGGTATCTAGGGTCGAGCATACTGGTACCGCATCTTACGTACACGACGGGCGGCAGCACCCTCTCCCAGCAATACTTAGAAGCCGGCGAAGCATCTCAGGTCCGGGTGCTATCCAGTTATGGCGATCCGAACGTCTTGGCCAGCCAGTTGTTGGTATTCATTGGCATTGCCATGGCATTGGTCGTCGGAAAAGGTGTCAAAGGCAATACTCGCCTGCTCTGCCTGGGCATCCTGGCGCTGAATGTGGTTTGTTTGTTATATACCCGATCTCGTGCCGGTATGATCAGCGTCTTTTTGGTGATGCTGGTTGTTTTCTGCTGGCGCACCCGTTGGGCACTTTTATTCATACCGTTCATGATAATATTGGGATATATCCTGATTCCCACCCTCGCCGTTTCCTATCTGGAATCGCAATTCCAGGGGGCCTTCACCGGAGAGGACGTCCGCTTGTTATTTCCTCGGATGGCATGGGAATTATTGAATATTGTTCCTCTGGGCTGCGGATTCGGTCGGACGGTGTTCTTAAACGTCGATGGATTAAGTTGGTCGTTTGTCGTGGCGCCCACTAATGTGGTCTGGGCCGGATTGAATTCCTTTTGGCTGAATTTATTATGTCGTCTGGGAATTACCGGCTTGCTGGCCTTTCTGTTGATTCTGGTCGTGCTTTTTCGCTACGTTTGGATTCGAGCCAAACAAGTGGAACACAGCATGGTACGAGCAATATTAATCGGTGTATTGGCGGGATTTGTCGGGCAATGGATCATCTGGCTGGTGAATAATACCTACATGCTGCCCGGCGGGGGATTGAACTTCTGGTTTATGATGGGCATGTTGGTGGCGGGCTGCCGGGCCTTCACCGCACCCCGACCCGTGATCCTTCATCCACATAGTCAACTCCTGGATGCCGACGCCCTGCGACGAGTGCAGCCGGGTCTATCGTAATTACCTTTTGGGAAATACAATCGATACGTTTCGCAAACATAGCCGAGTAAAAAAATCGTCATGAAAATAACCTATCTCAACGGCCCCTATCATCGTTTGGCTTATTCCCGCAGCAGCCGTAGCCCTGCTGTAACCAAGAGCGGTACGATGTATTATCCGATCTGGCTGGCCTATGCAGCAG
>CAZNQT010000004.1:12613-29504 GCA_964574885.1 uncultured Pirellulales bacterium | reverse complement strand
GCCATGGGCTTGTCGATGAAAACCGGTTTTTTGGCCTTGATGACGGGGATGACCTGTTTGAGGTGGGGTCTTCCATCCACACTTTCGAGTAGGACGGCATCGACCTTTTGGCAGAGATCTTCAATCGAGTCCACGATTTCGAGGCCATATTGTTCACGGAGTTGTTTGGTGTAATTTTCCACCCGGCTCCAGGAGGATTTGACGTCGGGAGAGCCGCCGGGAAATCCGGCGACGACCTTACAGCCGAAATTTTTCTTGGGATCGTTGACGACCTTTGTAAACGCGATGACATGGGAAGTATCCAGGCCGATCAAGCCGATACGAATGGTTTTCTCCTGGGCCAAGGCAGCAGCGCTAAAAATAAAAGCAATGAGCAATAATACGATAAAAAGTTTTGTGAGTTTCATAATCAATTCTCCTTACTACGTATCGTTCTTTTAGAGTTAAGTATTTTCCCGCGTAACGGTTTACGCTCCAATTTGCATGAGGGCCCAGGCGAGGAAGACCAAGACGCCTACGACGCCCCAGGCAAGGAGGAAGCCGAAGAAATCCTCGCGATAGCGTTGGAAGAATCCTTTCCAACGTTCGGCCCGGAACCATCCGGGAATATCCAGGAAGAGCAAGTCATGTCCGCGTTCGCGAGCGAGTGGTTTTTTGCCGTCGGGACCAGGCTCGGCATCCGACAGTCGGTTCATATTATCGAAAAACTGATTGATGCGTTCTTTCTTTTCCGGTTTGGAGAGGAGGCTAACGACAATCAGAGAAGCAAAACCGGCCAGCATAGTCCAGCCAAACGGTTCCGGTTTCCAGTCATAGACAATTTTCAAGTTGCCTTCATTGCGGTAATTCAGAGTGTAGTACACACCGAAAGCGACAAGAATCGAAGCGAAGGCGCCGTAACGATTGGCGCGTTTCCAAAGAATACCGCCGAGCATCATAATGCCCATAAAGGCGGCAATGGTTTCGGTGAATAAAAAACCGTGAAGGACGTTTTTCACGATGAAGGCAAAGAGTACGCCAAAGATCGTAAGGGCGAATCCGGAACATCGACCCATCCAAAGGAGTTGTTTGTCGCTGGAATTGGGATTGATGAATTTCTTATAGAAATTCTGGGTGAAAAGGGCGCCGGTATTGACCATAAAATTAGAGCAGGAAGACATATTGGCGGCGAGAACGCAGGCGATCATTAATCCGGTTAACCCGGGCACCAGCAATTCGCGACTGGCGTACCCGAAGGCGTATTCGGAATCCGTAATATTTTCTCCTCTTTGTATAACGAGGGCGGCGACAATTAGTCCGGTAAAGGACCATCCGATCGTACAGATTCGTTTGACAAGGGAGCCGTAGGTTTGGCCGACGCGTCCGGCGCGTTCGGTACTGCCGGTGGCGCACATGGTAAGCATGTGGGGCTGGGCGGTGATGCCGACAATACCGTTGACAGCGAGCATAGCGATCATAAAGGCGCCCATACCGCTTTTTTCGCTGAAGAGATGAAAGAAATTATCCGGCAGCGTTTCACGCATACCGCTGAATCCGCCGACTTCCCAAAGCCCGGAGGGGATGAGCATCAGGGAAAGGACAATAATCATGAGAGCCTGAATGAAGTCGGCATAGGCGGAGGCGATGAGTCCGCCAAAAAAGCTGTAGAGGATAAAAGCGACCGTCATGCCCAGAACTACGCCTCTAGGCGAGATGGCGTAATTGGTGGCGACGGAGATTAATTTGGCGGCACCCTTGAGCATGACTCCCTGAGCGAAGACAAAAAAGAGGATGGCGAAGATCGTATAAAAACAGGCCATTTGTTTCCCGTAGCGGTCTTCCACCATTTCGCCGATGGTCGTCCGTTCACTGCGTCGATACCAGGGGGAGAGCAGCCAATAGAAGGGAGTGATGAGCATGTTTTTCCACTGATACCAGATCGTAGAAAAACCGCCCTGAAAGGTGGCGCCGGCCTGGGCGACGAAGTTTTCGGCGTGGGTGCCGGTGCCGAAAGCCTGCCCCATCATAATCCACCATTTGAATTTTCGTTCGCCGCGGAAGTAGCCGTCACTAGTTTTGATACGACGCGCCAGCCACAAACCAAAAGCCGTAATGCCGATAAAATATCCAATTAACACCAGGGTGTCCAGCCAATGAAATCCGTTCACGAGGTTCTCCTTACCTGTTTTTCGATGTCATTGCGGAGAAATTTTCATTCGTATCGCTAACGCGAAACATCTTTGCGTCGTTATCAAAACGGCATTTCGTTTTGCCGGGGATCACATTTGGATTTATTTTAAACAGTTTCAGGGGATTGTAAAATCCCATTTGCAGCAAATCATTTAAGCTGACAAGTTCCAAGGAGGCGAGATGGTTCATGCATTGTAGGATCAGAGCGGACGAGCCGGCGAGGTAACCGGTTTGGGGGCTGTGGAGTCGTCCATTTTTTTCGATAATGACTTCAGTGCCCTGGGTGTAAAAGCGTCCGGAGGGGAGGCCGGCGAGTGCGGCCGCGTCGCTGATGACAATGGTTTTGTCAATGCCTTTGGCGCGGATAAAGGTTTTTATCAGAGCGGGGGGGAGGTGGTGACCGTCGGTGATGATAGTCATGTGGAAATGATCGTCGGCGAGACCGGCCCAAAGGGGATTGCTATGACGATCCAGTTGATTGGGTACGCCGTTGCCCAGGTGCGTCAACAGCGAGGCGCCGGCCTGTTTGAGTCGTGTTAGATCGTCTGGTGTGGCGAGATGGTGGCCGAGAGAAACGACGATGCCTTGTTCGACGGCGTAACGAGTGAGTTCCTCAGCACCGTGTGCGTCAGCAGCGAGCGTGAGTAATTTGACGGTTCCCTGAGACCATTCGAGCAGTTGTTTGAAATAGTCGAGGTTGGGTTTGCGGATGTATTCGGGATTGTGGGCGCCGCGGGGTCCGGGCTGGGGATTCAGGAACGGTCCTTCAAGATGAATACCAAGTACCTGGTTATTGAATGGGCCGGACTGGATGACGTTGGCGATTACGGGTAAGTTTTTTTGGTACATCTCCGTCGAGCCGGTGATGACAGTGGGGAGAAAAGCAGCGGCGCCGGCGTCGAGGATGTTTTGACAAGCCTGGATAAACGTATCTTCGGAGAGGTCGTCGCCGGAGAAGTCGATACCTTTGCAGCCGTTTACCTGGAGATCAACAAAACCAGGGATGTCTGTCATGTCTCAATTCCTGTTAAAACCACCCCCAAGCTCGCGGACTCGCTTGGCGGCGCCACCCATCGTTAATAAAAAATCCTAAGCACTAAATTCGAAATTCTAAACAATATCAAATTACCAAAATTTTAATGTTCAAAACGTTACTTCGAGGCGGTTACGGGCGGTGCCACCCGTCAGGATTACTTCTACAGCGATTCATTTATCGCTTCGTGGATGACATTACAGCCTTCGGTCAGGGCTTCTTCGTTGATGGTCAGAGGCGGAGCGATTTTGACGCACCCGCCGCCAAGGCCGACGGGGGCAAACATAAGCAAACCTTTATGAAAGCATCGATTGACCACGTCCCAGGTGCGTTCGTAATCAGGGTCTTTAGTACCTGGCTTAACCATAAGAATACCACCGACGAGTCCTTCGGAAGGGGCGAAACCGACGACGTCGGGGAAATCCTGTTTTATTTTTCTAAGTTTTTGCTTTAGAAGGGCACCTAACGAATCGGCGTTTTCGACGAGATGTTCCCGTTCGATGATTTCGATGTTAGCGAGTGCGGCGGCACAGCAGATCGGGTTCGCCGAGTGGGTGCTGGTCATTTCATTGGGCCCGTACAGGTCCATAACTTCCGGTCGGCCGATTACGCTGCTTATGGGCAGGGAACTGCTGATGCCTTTGCCGGTGCAGAACAGATCGGGTACAATATGGTAAAGTTCAAATCCCCACCATCGACCGCAGCGTCCGAAACCGGCCTGGACCTCGTCGAAACAAAGTAAGGCGCGGTGGTCGTCGCACCAGCGGCGCAGGTCCTGGGCGTACGGTATGGGCATGAAATTCGGCCCGATGCCCTGATAGGTTTCGCTGATGACGCCGGCGACGTGATCGGGATTAACGCCCCGATCGGCGAGCGTTTGTTTAAACAGGTCGAACGAGGCGTCCTCACAGCGGAATCCGTCGGGAAAGGGTACGTGAACGATTTCGGGATCGAGGTTTTTGATCCAGGCACAGCCGCCTTCCATACCGCCGAGTTGTTGGGCGCCGAGCGTGCGTCCGTGGAAGGACTCGCGAAAGGCCACGATGATACTTTTATCGTCGCCGCCGATTTTTCGGCCATGAGTACGCATAAGCTTGAGAGCACATTCGGTGGTTTCGGCACCGGTGCTGAGCAGAAAGACTTTGTTCAGGCCGGTCGGAGAAAGCGAGGCGAGTTTTCGGGTTAGTTTAATTCTCGGCTCGTTGGGAAAACAATATGAGGTCAAAAGCGGTTTCGAGGCCTGGGCAATCACGGCATCGGCAATTTCTTTTCTGCCGTGTCCGGCGTTGGTCACCAAGACGCCGGAAGAAAAATCCAGCCACATGTTCCCATAGGCGTCATGGACGTTTATCCCTTCGGCTCGGTCCCAGATAACCGGAGGCTGCCCCCTCATACTATTCGGTTCGGCCTCGCGAAGGGCCTGGAGCATTTGAATCGTTTCTTCGTTGGGTATCACCCCCGCTAGTCTGCGATATTTCGATGAAACCGGTATAACCTGCACCGGTTTGAGGGGGAATTCCTTGGCCATTGTTTTATGATCTTCCTTTCCCTATCTAGTATTCCCGCAGCCGGACAGCGGGTTCAGGTTCGTAAGTAATTTCCACTTCGCGCGCGTTATTATGGAGGGAAATTCCAGCGGCCTCGACGACCAGTTCGTTGAAACTGCTGTTGGCGGGTGTGGCCATGATGCCCTCGCGGTCAAAGAGTTTGATTAAATCCTGTCGCATGGGTAGGGCCTCGTTCTCGTCCAGGCCGAGGGATATTTCGATAGCTCGGAGAATGTTTTTCACGATGAACTCAATAGAGCGATAACCGTAGCCAACGGGAGTCAGACCATCGCCGCCCAGGTGTACATATTTGAAATAATCAGGGCTGGGCTGGGCGAAATAGGTATCGCCGGGTTCGCTGCCCTTACGGACGTAGCAGTAATCCATACCGCGATACTGATCATCATGAACGAGCATACCGCTTCGGTCTTTTCCCGCGCAGTAGAGGCGAACTCCCTGAAAGTTTCCGCCGGGACCATCATCGGGATAGCCCATGACGTTCGTAACGTTCAGGCATGCGCCATTGTCCCAAAGGACCCGGGCGTCGGTCCAGAGATATCCTTTGTTGCCGTTGGGGAACCGGTCGATGATGCCGAACACGGAAACGGCGGTGGGACGCAGGCCGGTAATAAAGTGAACCTGATCGACGTAATGACAACCGACGTAGGTGAACATGTCGGAATTTTCACAGGTAAACCAGTTTTGGAAGTTGGAATGACGATAGTAATACGGCTCGTTCATTTCGGCGTGACCAATACGGAATTCGCCGAAATCACCGTTTTGGTATTGCCTTCGGGCCATCAGGGCTCGGTTATCCAACCGCTTGTGATACTCAATGCCGACGATGAGTCCTTTTTCGAAGGCGTTCCTTTCAATTTGAACCGCCTGGGTATATTTCTGAACCAGCGGTTTTACGCAGCAGATATGCTGGTTGTGCTCGATGGCGGTTTCGAGCATGGAATAATGCAGCGGGTCCGGCACGGCAACGATCACAATCTGATGTTGATCCATCCGGGCGATGACCTCTTTAAATAAGTCCGGAAATTCCCGTTTTGGATCCGTTTCCAGGTCGGGGTAGGCGGTGAAGGTTTGGCCGGGAAAGGCTTTTTGCAGGATGGGGTTGTGAGCTAAAATTTTCAGCGGCGCACTGTTCAGGGCGCAGATGCTAATCTCGCCAATCATTCCCAATCGTTGGAGTTGATACACCGAGGGCAGAATCTGCACCTGGGTAATCATCCCGCCGCCCACGATACAAACCTGCGGTTTTACGCTCATAAATCAATCCCTCAAATCCATACCAAACGCGGTAAATCAAATCCCCGACAGAATATTACGGCATTTATCGTTCGGCCACCAGTAAAATTTCGCTCAATTCGGCGTGAATTTTTCCGTTGGAAGCGATGAATTCACGGTAAAGACGTTCCGTGCCGTTCGCGAAATCAGAGTAACGACCGCCGGCTTCGGCGACGAGGAGTTTTCCGGCGGCGGCATCATAGGGTTGAAGGTTGATTTGCCAGTACCCGTCGAGTCGGCCGGCAGCGACGTAACACATGTGCATAGCGGCGGAACCGGTGATACGAATGCCGCGAAGCCGGGATTTAACGGCGAGGAAATACTTGAGGTTGTCATTTTGGGGGGTGTAATCTCGGCAGCCAAGACCAGTGGCGATGAGGCTTTCCTCCAGATGTGTGCGGGAGGAGACCTGGATTTTCCTGCCGTTGCAGAAAGCGCCGTGATCTTTTTCGGCTTCAAACAATTCCGAAAGGGCGGGCAGATAGACGGCGCCGAGTACGGATTGGCCTTCTTTTTCCAATCCGATGGATACGGCGAAAAACGGCTGCCCGTGAATAAAGGAGGTAGTGCCGTCGATGGGATCGATCAACCAGCGGAATTCCCGCCCTTTGTGTTCACCGGTTTCCTCACCCAGGACGGCATGTTCGGGATAGCGTTTATTAATTTCGCTTATCAGGAATTGTTCAATAGCACGGTCGGCTTCGGTGACCAATTGCGTGGCGGTTTTGCGTTCAACGGTGAGTTCAGCCAATTTGCTTTGATAATCCAGAGCCTGTTTCCCGGCGGTTACAATAATGTCTTTTACAAAATGTTTCATACGTTAACGATTTTGGTACCTTGCTGTAGATTGTCGTATTCCTGAAGTATGTCCGGATTTTTCTGCGGTTCGAAATGATTGATGATCGCGATGACAAGGCAATTGGCGATAAAACCGGGAACGATCTCATACATATAATCACTCAAGTCAGTGTGTTTCCAGAGGATCAGTACAACAGCGCCGACGACCATGCCGGCTAGGGCGGCCTTCCAGGTGGTATTGCGGCTGAACAAGGAGAAGAGGATCACCGGCCCGAAGGCGGCGCCGAAACCGCCCCAGGAGTAGGCGACGATTTCCAGGATGGAGCTTTCGGGATTAAGGGCCAGGAAGAATGCAATTACGAAGATGATGATGACGCAAATGCGACCAATCCAAATAAGTTCTTTTTCGGAGGCTTCTTTTTTGATGGCTTTCTGATAGAAATCTTCGGTGAGGGCGGAGGAACAGACGAGCAGTTGGCTGTCGATGGTGGACATAATGGCGGAAAGAATAGCGGCCAGGAGGATGCCGCCGATCCAGGGAGACAATTTACCGATCATATAAATCAGAACCGTTTCTTTGTCGTCGAGTGTGTCGAAGATGGCGATGCCGATCAGACCGGCGAGGACAGCGCCGGTCAGTGAGATGAGAACCCAGACAATCGCGATGGTCATGGCGCGAGGGATTTTGTCGATGGATTTGATACCCATGAATCGGGCGAGGATGTGGGGCTGACCGAAATACCCGAGTCCCCAGGCCATGGCGGAAAATATCGCCAAAACGGGAATCGATTCGTTTCGAGGGATCAGGCCGGCGGAAATCTTTTTCGCTTCCATGGCCAGATGGATTTCGTGGATACCGCCGGTTTTGAAAAAAGCGGCGATGGGGATGAACAGGATGGCGACAAACATCAGCGATCCCTGTAGCAGATCGGTCCAGCAGACGGCCAAAAAACCTCCGAGAAAGGTGTACGCCACGATAATCAGGCCGCCGATTAAAATGGCCTGACGATAGGTAATCTTATCGAACATGGAATCGAAGAGCTTACCGGCGGCGACCAGGCCGGGGGAAACGTAGATAGTGAAAAAGATCAGAATGATGATGGCGGAGACGACGCGCAAGAGACCGCTGGGATCCTGAAAGCGGGCTTCGAAGAAGCAAGGTAAGGTAATGGCGTTGGTTTTCTCCGTATAGACTCGCAGCCGTTTCGCGATCAGTTTCCAATTCAGACAGGTGCCGATGAACAATCCGATGGCGATCCAAGCCTTCTTGGGACCGTACAAAAAGACGGCGCCGGGCAATCCCATGAGAAGCCAACCGCTCATGTCGCTGGCCTGAGCCGATAGGGCAGTGACCCAGGCGCCCAGGCCGCGACCGCCCAGAAGATAATCTTCAATGTTTTTGGATTTACGATAAAAATAACAGCCTATGCCTAAAAGTATCAGGAAATAGAGAGCAAACGTGATTAACGTTGATTCGCCGGGCATAGGTTTTTGTCAGAAGGTCGAGTTTTTACGATCCAGATTCTTCGCTACTCTCAGAATGACATTATTTGCGTTTCAATTTACAAGGGTGTAACGGTTACGTTGCGATACCAGACGGGTTTGCCGTGGTCCTGGAAACCGATATAGCCGACACGAGGGAAATCCTTGATCGCATGGTTAAATTTATTGTTGCTGCCGTTAGGATTTTTATGAGGTTCGGTCCATAGGTCCACATCCATATCAATGATGGGTATACCGTTCATGACTACCGTAATCATGGGACCTAGAGCGGTGATAGTCATATGATTCCATGCGCCGGATTTTTTTACCGCATTTTTACTGGGGGCCAGGCAATCATAGACGGCGCCGCAGTCATGTTTGGAAGGTTTTTCCCTGCCGTAAGAATCGTAGATTTGAATTTCAATGCCGGTCTGGACGCAATCCTTGGGATCGCCGGTGCGAATGAAGACGCCGCTGTTGGTTTCTTTATCGACTTTGAATTCCAGGTCGAGGATAAAGTCGCCGTACTGTACTTTCGTCCAGATATCGCCGCCGCCTTTACGGGCCAGGGCGCCGTTTTCCAAGGCCCAGGAGTCGGGATTGAAGGTGAAGTTTGATAAATCGGGATTAATCAAGGTTTGCGGCCTGGAAGAGCAGGAGTTTAGAAAGACCGCCATTCCGATAAGAATCATTGTGAGAACCATACTTTGTCGCATTGTCGTACTCCAAATTCATTGTGAATGTATCATTTTACATTTTACGTTGTTTACAAGCTCCATCCTTTGCGGTATTCGCAGCGCAGGAAGTCGTTGGCTTCGGGAAGGTTGGTAATTTTAAAGGCGTTGGGATCCCAATGTAATTTCATCCGGATCACTTTTTCCTTGAGGGCTCGGCGTAGGGCGACGTTGCCGAGCAAGACAGCTTCAGCGAGGGGCCCGGCCCAGTTGAAATTGGAGCCGGCGGGTTTACCGCCCTTGCAAGCGTCGATCCACTCCTGGTGATGACCCGGCGAGCGGGGGATACTTGGTTCCGGGGGTTTATATTCACGGCGTTTCGATTCCGGGATAATGGTATTGCCAAGCATCTTTCCCCGGTCGCCGACATAGAGAGTGCCGTTATCGCCGATGCTGCGCCCGTCTTCGAGTTCGTCGGGTCGGCGCGGTCTCATGCCACCATCGTACCAGGTGAGTTTTACCGGGGGCAGATCACCCCGTGCGGGGAATTCATAGCGTACCATAGAGGCCACCGGGTAGGTTTCATTGTTAACCAGGGTCGAAGTAGCTTCCACTGAACTTGGAGCGCCCAACTTCAGGGCGCGGAAGATCGGATCCATAGAGTGACAGCCGATATCGCCGAGGGCGCCGGTGCCGAAATCCCACCAGCCGCGCCATTTAAAGGGTGCGTAAGCGGGATTATAGGGGCTGGCCGGGGCCGGTCCGAGCCAGAGATCCCAATCCAGGGTATCTGGTGGAGTCGGTGTTTCAGCGGGGCGATCCACTCCCTGAGGCCAGTACGTATTCAAGAGGCCGCGCATAGGCCTGTCGGTCCAGACGTGAACCTCATCAACTTTACCGATGGCGCCGTCCCAGATAAATTCGCTGATCCGCCGCGTCGCCTCGGAGGCCTGACCCTGGTTGCCCATTTGAGTGGCGACCTTATGTTCGCGGGCGGCTTCGGCGACTTTGCGAGCTTCATACACGGAGTGGGTCAACGGCTTTTCACAATAGACGTGCTTGTCGCGTTTGATAGCAGCCATGGAAGCAATAGCGTGGATGTGATCGGGCGTAGCGACAACGACGGCGTCGATATTTTTGTCTTCCTCATCGAGCATTTTGCGATAATCTTTATATTTTTTCGCCTTGGGAAACCGTTTAAAGGTTCCGCCGGCGTGTCGCCAGTCCACGTCGCATAAGGCGACGATGTTTTCATGGCTGACGGCCTGGATGTCGCTGGATGCCCTCCCGCCGGCGCCGATCGCAGCGATGTTCAGCTTTTCACTGGGCGGCGTAGTACCGGGGCCTCCTAATACGTGACGGGGTACGATAGTAAACGCAGCCGTTGCTGCCGTGGCGGATCCGAGAAATTCTCGGCGGGAAATATTGCTTTTTTTCATAATGAACTCCTCTGTAAAATGTTTTAATAATAAATACTATGTTTCCAAGGTTCAACGTTTCAAAGTGTGAGTATTTATAAGGTCCAACCTTTGCGGTATTCGCGACGGATGTATTGATTGGCTTCGGGCAGGTTGGTGACTTTCATATTGGGGCCGTCGTATTCCAGTTTCAATCCTTTTTCGTACAATTGTTTTTCCATGTGCAGAGCGACGTTGCCGAGCAGAACGGATTCGGTCAGGGGCCCGGCCCAGTCGAAATTGGACCCGGCGGGGGGTCCGCCTTTGCAGGCGAGAAGCCATTCCTTATGATGGCCGGGTGAGCGTTTGAGCTTCTGCGGCGGTTTGGGATATTCTTTCAATTTCGCTTCCGGAATAATTCGGTGGCCGAGCATTTTCCCCTTGTCACCGATGAATAAATTGTCGTCGGCGTTGCCAAAGCGACGACCGGACTCCAGTTCCGGCGGGCGTTTAGGCATCAGGCCGCCATCATACCAGGTCAATAACACAGGGGGCAAACCTTCGCGTTCCGGAAAGTTATAGCGTACGATGGATGACAGCGGGGCGGTCTCTTTGTTAACGCCGCTGGAGCAGGCTTCGACGGTAGTGGGGTAACCCAGTTTCAAGGCCCGGTACACCGGATCGAGCTGATGGCAACCGATATCGCCGAGGACGCCGGTGCCAAAATCCCACCAGCCGCGCCAACTGAAGGGTAAATAACAGGGATGATAGGGTCGTTCGGGCGCCGGTCCCAGCCATAAGTCCCAATCAAGGGTATCCGGTACGGGTGGCGTGTCTTTCGGGCGGTCTATTCCCCGCGGGGAGATGTAACGATTGCACCATGATTCCACCTCGCGGACGGTACCGATCGCGCCGTCCCAAATGTATTCGCAGACCAACCGGGTGGCTTCGGAGGCCTGACCCTGATTGCCGAGTTGGGTAGCCACTCCGGCCTGGCGTGCGGCCAGGGTGATCTGGCGGGCTTCCCAGATATCGTGGGTTAGGGGCTTTTCGCAATAAACATGTTTGCCATGTTTGATGGCGGCCATGGTCGCGACGGCATGACAATTATCCGGCGTGGCGACAATAACGGCGTCGATGTTTTTATTTTCTTTGTCGAGCATGACACGGAAGTCTTTATACTTTTTAGCCTGGGGATATTTTTTGAACGTTGGTGCGGCATGTCGCCAATCCACGTCGCAGAGGGCAACAATATTCTCGCTGCTGCATGCGCCCAGGTCCCCGGCGCCACGTCCGGCGACGCCGATACCGGCAATGTTCAGCTTATCGCTCGGCGCCTGCCTGCCGGGACCGCCCAGGACATAACTGGGAACGATGGTGAACGCCGCCGCCGTTGAGCCGGCGAGGAACTCACGACGTGACAGTTTTGCCTTCTGCGCCGATTCAGATCTAACCCGGTCCTGCATAGCGATACTCCTTTATAGACGGTTTCCCCCGGTGCCTAATATAGGTCTCGCGAAAACAAACGAACATCATTATAAAATGGCAAAACTCTTAAATCAATGCCGAATCAATATTTAGCGATTATTACATCAGGTTTGCACTGGACGTACTTATTCGCTCATTTTTCCTTATCCTTATCATTATGACGAAGCAAACGTGAGATTTATTCTGGTTGTGAAGAACAGTAAGTACTGATAAAAAATGTATTTATGTCAGATGTGCGACAACAACATCATGCCCACGGATGAATCGCTGTAAGTTGTTTACATACATAGATTTATAGGTTACTTGACCAGGGTGTCCAGGACGCGGACCTGTTTGATATTGGCGAGGCTTTTCTGTTTGAATTCCTGGTGCCGGACTGAGACCTGATATTCATCGTGATATGCCCTGGTTTTAAAGATGATATGCAGACCGACGTCGAAATCCTGCACGTTGATAGAGCGATTCAGATCCAAGGCCCGTCTGCCGGCAGCGAAAAAAACCTCGCCGGAGTGTCCCTGCAAATACTCATAACAACCGTCGATCATCTCCTGGATTTTGGCCGGCGAGTTGTCCTGCAAGGTAAAATATACATTGTGCACCAGCATCGGTTCCTGGGATGCTTTAGGGCAGCAGCAGGTTTGCCCGTTACAGCCGATCAAGGAACCAATAAAAATGCCTGTTACCAGGATTAACAATTTATGACTGCTCATACGAAATCTTTCGACATCAGAAAGAAAACACAATTACAGATTATTTTGAAGCATACTCGAAGAATCCGATTTTTTGGAGTTCTTTCTGCAGCGTGTTTGTTTGCTCGTTCGTAAGGTTAGTCAAGGGCGGTCGTACCGGTCCGCAATCAATGTTCAGGAATTTCATGACGGTTTTAGCTGCAGGTAAAAACGCCGGGGATATCCGAGCCAGCAATTGTATTATTTCCACTGCCTTATGTTGTAAACGGCGGGCTGTTTGCCAATCGCCTGTCTCAAAGGCTTGAAACAAAGGGGGGTACAACGGGGCGGCGAAATTATAAGTGCTGCCGACGGCGCCGCGAGCGCCGAGCGAAAGTGCAGACAGCAGCATTTCATCCCGACCGAACAGCATATCGAATCGACTGTTCTCAAACCGCAGACACTGTTCGAAATCCATCAAGTCTTCATAGGTATATTTGATGCCGGTGAGATTCGGAATTTTATCAGCGGCCGTTTTCAGAAAGGAAATCATCGGGAAATCTACACCGGTCATACAGGGAATATGATAATAATAGAAGGGCAGCTCCGGTGTGGCGGAAGCGATTTCACGGCAGAAAGATACTAATTCCTCAACGGTTTGCGGTTTGAAGAAGAACGGCGCCATCGCTCCGATGGCGTAGGCGCCAATCTGTCGAGCGTGCGACGCCAATGCTTTGCATTCGGCGATAGCGTTGTGTCCAACATGGACAATAATCTTGAAATCTTCTGTCACCGTGTCCATCCAGCGTTGGGCAATCTCTACCCGTTCCGCGGTGGTCAGGGAGTGCCCTTCGCCGGTCGTGCCGCAGATAAAGGCGCCGCAAACGCCATTACGGTGGAAAAACTCGGCTTGTTGTTCAATCATGTTTACGTTCACTTTGCCGTCGGAATCAAAGGCGGTAAACGGAGCGGCAATCAATCCTTCAATGTGTTGAGCCATATCATGTCCTTATTCCATTTCCATCTCATTTTGTCTATTTCCGAGTGGTATATATCGTCAGGCCGGCAAGATCGGTCTTGGGGGCGGGGAAAATCAAACTGCCCAGGTATCCCAGGCCAAAACTCAACAAAATACCCACCGTTGCATACAGTAAAAAATGAACCTCGGTAAAATGCTGAATCCCATAGAGTCCGAACGCACCCAGAACCGCACCCAGCAAGGCGCCTTTGCCGTTGCCTCGTTTCGTAAAGATCCCCAGGCAGAACAAGCCGCATAGAGGGCCGCCGATAAGACCGAGGATTTTCATAAACTGATCCCAAAGCGAGTAGATATCGGAGGAGGCAAAGCATAGAGCTAAGGCCGTGCCTGCAATTCCCAGTGACAGCGTCAGGATCCGAGCGAGGTTCAGATACGCTCTCTCCGAATGCAGCCATTGGAATCGCCGCACAAAATCCGTGGTGATCGCGGTCGCGGTGCTGTTCATGCTGGTCGAAATCGTGGACTGCGCCGCCGCGAATACCCCCGCAACGACTAATCCGGCGACGCCTACCGGAAGTTCGTTGGCAATGAACAGAGGGAAAATAGCGTCCGTCTTAAACGTAGGATCCAGTCGGTCGGGATTCATTTTATAGAATACGTATAGCGCCGTACCCACGCTGAAAAATAACAGTGAGGCTGGAAATACCGCAATCGCGTTAGTCCAGATGGCACGGGCGGCCCGTTTCTCATCCGGAACCGACATATACCGCTGTATTATAGCCTGATCGGAGGCATAAGGGATCAGATTTTGTCCTATCCCCCCCAGGACCACTACCCACACAGCGGTAGTCGTGAAGCTCATAGCGGAAACGTTCCAATTTATGATATGGAATTTTTGATCGGACATGGCCAGGGAGAAGAATTCTTTTGGTCCGCCCTCAATTAAAAATAACATCAGGACCAAGCTAAATAAAGCGCCTCCCAACAGCACAAATGTCTGGATCGTATCGGTCCAGATGACGGCTTTGATCCCGCCCATCGTGCAATAGATGATACTCAAGACGCCCATGATTAGAATACACTGTTGCTCGGAGACGGGCAAAATGACCGCCAATGCCAAAGCCGGTAAATACATGACCACAGCCATGCGACCGATCTGGAACAAGCTGAAGCTGGCACTGCCAAATAAACGCGCTGCTACATTGAATCGCTTTTCCAGATACTCATACGCACTAGTAGCGTCGATCCGGCGGAAAAAGGGTAGAAATAATAGGATAATAAATGGCGCGATCGCAATGGCGGTCATATTGACCAGGAAATAGGTCCAATCGGTGGCATAGGCTTTGGCCGGTATGGCCAGATACGTAATCGAACTGAGCATGGTGGCGAAAATACTCAATCCGGCGGCAAACCAGGGAATCCGCTGCCCCCCGCGAAAGAAATCATCGGTATTACGGTTGTAGAACGAAAAGAAAACGCCGATGCCGACCATCGCGAGCAGGTAAATACCAATTGTGGTAAAGTTAATAATCCCGAACGACTTCTGCCCCTTAACCGGTTTCGCTTGCCATATTTGAGGCGTTCGCACGCCGGGCCGAATTTCCCCATTGGGCAGAATGATCGAGTCACCCCATTTTACGGCTGTAGTGGTAACCTGAGTAGCAAAAGGCAATTCCCCCAGTTTTATCCAGGTATCGGTTATCGTATGGTAAGCGAGAATATCTCGTCGAAAACCGGGATGAGTATTTAATAACTTAATTTTTTTCTGCTTAATGGCTTCGGCTTCCTGGATTTTACCTGCCTGCTCGGCTTGTTTTATCGCACGGGGAAGAGTTTGTTCCAATTCGAGAAAAAGATTTCCGTCATCGCCGCCCAGGATCAGGATATGGCTCTGGCCGAGCGCTATACCGGAGCCCCCCATAACACAGGGTAAAGGGTCTCCGTCGAAAAACGTATCGGATATTTTTTGCCATTGCCCCGCGCCGTCAGGTTCCGGAATATAACGATAGGCATCATTCAGGAGCTTGATGTCTTTTCCGGGGGCGATAGTACGGCCGCTGAAAAGGTAAAAACATTCAGTAACGCCGTTACTTTGCGCCGCGGTCACGGGGAGCACGCGCGCCGGGCCCGGCCAGGAAGGCAGTTCCTTCCAGGCAGAAATTTGTTTTTGTGAAAGATCCAGGGCAAAGAAATTTTTACTCGCCTGGGCGTCTTGCATGGTTTCCTGTCCGCCGGCGATAAAGATCGTATCTCCTGCCAGAGCCCCGGTCATGAAAGCTAAAGAACGAGGTAATGAGGGCAGCGATTCGAGGTTGATTTTTTTAGCGTCCGGATCCCATTTCAGGTAGAACACGTCGCGGTAACATCGATCCTGGTCACAACCTCCTATACATACAACACCTTCCTCCGTGGAAATTGAGACGCCGTAAGCTAAGGGGCGAGGTAATGTAAATTGATCATCTTTGATCCATTGATAGGAATCATTCTCATTTTTTTCTAGCACAAAGATATTGTCCCACCAGACCTTTTTCCCATCTTGCCAGGGGGGGGCGTCGGGGAAATTCGCTCCGCCGGCGACAATCAAGACATCGTTATGAACGCCCACGAAAGGGCCGGCTAATCCAGGTTGTTTTTTTTGCCCGGCGACGGGGGGCAGGGCGGGCAGTTTGGACCATTGAAATATGTCCCTGGCCATACTGGGGCAGTCCACGCCAGGAATGAATGCGTAAAAAATAAGAACGCAGATGGTTTTACTCGATGATGTTTTCATTAATGATTAATACGAATTATTTCTTTTTAAGATATTCCATGGTATCCATCCATTCCGCACAGCGGGCGGGCCAGGTGGCCGTCGGTCCTTTCACGCGATTCAGTCCGAATCCATGCGGGCCTTTCAGGTACAAATGCATCTCTGCCGGCACCTTGGCCTTCCTGAGTGCCAGGTAAAAATAAATACTGTTCTCCGCCGGTACGACCTTGTCTTCCCAGGTATGCACCAGAAACGTTGGCGGCGTGTCCGGCGTCACCTGCTTCTCGTTGGAAAATTTTTCGATCAACCGGGCGTCGGCATCCTTACCCAGCAGGTTGTTTCGCGATCCGACATGTGTAAAGGGTGCCGTAAAGGAAATCACCGGATACACCAGAATCATGAAGTCCGGCCGGCAACTGACGCGGTCGATGGGATCTTTCGCAGTAGGATTCTCCCGATGGTAATGAGTACCCGCCGTCGAAGCCAGATGCCCGCCGGCCGAAAAACCCATTACGCCAATCCGCTCCGGATCTACTTGAAATTCCTTGGCCTGGTATCGTACCTTACTGATCGCCCGTTGCACATCCTGCACGGGAGCCGGATAACCGTAACCG
>CAZNQT010000004.1:0-12603 GCA_964574885.1 uncultured Pirellulales bacterium | reverse complement strand
GCCCAGGGTGTTGAGCCATCGAGCCACCTGATGTCCTTCATGATCCATCGCTAGGTGACCGTAACCGCCTCCCGGACAGATCACCACTGCCGCTCCATTGGCTTTTTCCTTGGGTGGCAAATAAATCGTCAAGGATGGTTTATCCCCGTCGGCGGTCCCCTTGGCGCCCGGAGCGCCCTCGGGCCAGAGTAACTCCACCGTAGGCTCTGCGGCAGTGACTGCGGTGGAAAGGCATACCAGCACTCCCAGGATCAGCGTCAAGAATATTTTGCACCTCATTTCATTCTCCTTCTCGTATCCGGATTTCGTAGGGTAGGCTGTGCCTACCATTTTTCTCCTAAAGCCATCCACTGCGTAGTTTCGATGGCTGCCCCTTGGTTTTATCCTTTCTTTTCCAGGTTGTCAACGATTCGCGAGGTTACGCGCTGCACATATTGATATTTATCTTTTCGTGCCGCTCGAATCGCTTCCAACACCGGCCGGGCTTTCTCGCCCAGGTCTTCCAACTCGAGCGTCGCATAGTGTCGCACGACACGGTTTTTGTTATTTTTCATTTCCTGCACCAGCAGCGCCAGAACTTCCTGCTCCCGTCCCATGCGACAGAACGCACGGGCTGACGCTACCCGCACTGCGCCGCTGCGATCCATAATTCCTTTCTTTAAAACCGCTTCCGCCGGTTGGGCTTCGGCGTTGAGGTTGCCGATCCAGATCGCTGCCCAATATCGAATCGAGTCCTGCTCATCCTGCATCGCTTTTGTCAATTCCGGCAGCGCCGATTTGCCTTTTTCCCCCGATTCAATTAAAGCCATGATACGTTCCAGCAGATCCTGATTTTGAGGCTGCGCTAGAATGTTATAATCATTGCCGTAGTTTAACCGAACGTCTTCCAGGATCGGTTCGGGAATCAATCCCTGATCTTTGATTCTCAACACCCAATGCTTATGGACTCGGCGCATTCGATGTAATACGTCTAAGTACTGTGGTGATTTGGCCAGGTTGTTCAATTCATAAGGATCGTTTTTTAGATCGTATAATTCCTCCGGCGGTTTCGTCGGGGCCATAAAACGCGCCTGGTCCGTGTTCAGTTTACCCTCAGCGTACAATTGCCGCAGCAGATTCCGCGTGGGATAACTGGTATCCTTATACTGATTCCACGCCATCCACGGTCGATAGGACATATAATTGCGAATGTAACTATATCGCTTGTCATGCACGCAGCGAATAATCTCTTTGGTTTCATCGCAGCGATCCCGCGAGGCGAAGATATATTCTCGTTTTTTCGCTTTCGGTCCCAGGAATATTCGCCCCTGCATATAATCCGGCGGTCGGATGCCGGCGCTATCCAGGACCGTCGCCGAGATATCAATCGCACTGATCAGGTCATCGCTGACTTGTCCGGCTTTCAATGTCCCCGGCCAGCGCACGAGCAGCGGTATTCGAATCCCCGCGTCATAGAGCCATTGTTTTCCGCGCACCATACACCGCCCGTGGTCGCCGATGAAAATCACCACGGTATTATCCGTCAACCCTTCCTCGTCCAATCGCTTAAGAATCTTGCCGACGTAGCTATCCATCATTTGAATCGAATTTAGATATGTTGCCCAGTCCTTCCGCACGACCGGATGATCCGGATAATAGGGCCTGATTTTCACCTTGGCCGGATCCACCGGATTAGACAGTTTCTTATCCAATCCTTTCCAGTGCCCGCCGCGGTGCGTGATACTGATGCTCAGTTGCGCGAAGAACGGCTGACCATCCTTACGCTGGACCCAATCGTCTCCGTCGAAAGGTTTGCCTCGAGTTTTGAAATTGAAATCCGTTTTTCCCGAACCGCGCACGCCCGGCGCCGCGTTTTTAACGTTACACGTAAAATATCCCGCCTCACGGAAGGTATCCGTAATGAGTTGCACCGGTTTCGGCAGCATATAGCCGTCCCCGCGATGACTGCGATGCTGATGAGCTCCGATGGCGCTCTGATGCATCCCGGTTATCATAGCCGATCGACTCGTCGAACATACCGGCGACGAGGTAAACGCATTCGTGAATCGTACGCCTTCGGAGGCCAGCTTATCCAGGTTGGGTGTCTCGACGCCCGGTTCGCCGTAACAACTTAAATCCGGACAAATGTCTTCCGAAAGAATCCATAAGATATTTGGCCTCGTATCCTGTGCCGCTTTTACCATCCTTTGCGGTAGAGCGAACGACAGCGTTCCCACTCCCACCGTCTTCAGGAAATCCCGTCGTTTCATAAATAACTCCTATGGGTTATATACCTTTATTTTGCTTGCTTCTGATAAACTCTGATGTAATCGATATAGAATTTTTGCGGGAAAATGGAATCGTCGATGCCTTTTTGCCCGCCCCAGCCGCCTCCGATAGCGGTGTTGAGGATCAAAAAATGGTCCTTATCGTAAGGCCAGACCGCCTCGCCGCTCTTTTCATTTTTGTAGGTAAAATACTTCGTGTCATCGACGTAAAAATCGATTTTTTCGGACGTCCATTCGATCGCATAGACGTGAAATTTCTTATAAGGTTTGGCAACCTGGATCGAAGATCCTTTCCCCGTTCCGAGAACGTGATTGTATTTTTTCGTATGAATGTTGGCGTGGATGCGGTTGGGATCATAGCCGACGTTTTCCATGATGTCGATCTCGCCGCAGGTGGGCCAGCCCACCGTCTTGATATTCTCGCCCAGCATCCAGATCGCCGGCCACGTCCCTTTGCCCGTCGGTAGTTTCGCCCGTACTTCGATTCGCCCATGGCGCCAACTCGCCTTCCCCGAGGTGGTCAGACTGGCCGAGGTATAATCGGCGTATTCCCGACTCCGGTTCCAGTTCCTGCTTTGACTATCTGATCGATAGTTCGGATTCTTGTATTTTTCTTTCCGCGCCTCGATAATCAGCATCCCGTTTTTCACCCGCGCGTTTTCCTGGCGATCCTTGGTATAATACTGCGCTTCCCGATTGCGAATGAATCCCACTTCGTATGTCCATTTCTGCGCATCCGGTAGCCCCTCTTTCGTAAATTCATCCGACCATACCAGCTTCCATTGTTCACTTTGCGCCGACGATCCCAATAATAATATTATCAGGATGGCCTTTAGGATTTTAATATTCATGTATTTTCCTTTGTTTAAATATAGAATTCTTAATCCATGCGATTTTACTCAAATCAAATCTGCGTTAATCTGCGGTTCCTTTTTTAGGTTTTCCGTAAGGGCCAGTATTCGGATTTCGTGCGGGCGGTTTTCAGGTAGGTTTCGATCTGCGCGACTATCTCCGGATGCTTATCGGCGATATTGTTCTTTTCCCCAATATCGGTTTTGAGGTTATAGAGTTCAATCTTGTTCCGGGCCACGAAACGGACCAGTTTCCAGTCGCCCATGCGAACGGCTTGTTTCACGCTCCCTTCGTGAAATTCCCAGTACAGAAATTTGTGTTCTTTTTGTTTTTTCGGTTGGTGGAGTAGCGTAGGCAGATACGAGATTCCGTCGATACCCGGCGGGGTTGCAAGCCCCGCCACGTCGCAGCAGGTCGGCAGGAAATCCCAGAAGGCCGAAATATGATCGGTGGTTGTGCCCGCAGGAATCTTTCCCGGCCGGCGGGCCAGCAGCGGGACCCGGATGCCCCCTTCGTAAAGATCGCGTTTGATTCCGCGCAAGGGTCCGTTGCTGTCGTTGAAGTCGGGATTGTTGCCCCCTTCGCGGTGGGGGCCGTTATCGCTGGAAAACATGACCAGAGTGTTCTCGTCCAGATTCAGTTCTTTCAGCTTCGCCATCAGGCGCCCGATATCGGCATCCATACGGCTGATCATAGCGGCGTGACCTTTTTGGGGTTCCGGCCAATCTCGATCTTTGTAGATCCCGTAATCGGGTACTTCCATTCCTTTCTTACCGGCCTGATTGTTGGCGTGCGGGATGGTTAAAGCCAGGTATAAAAAGAACGGCTGATTTTGATGTGCTTCCACATACTGCAATGCGTCCTGGGCAAAGAGATCGTGGGAATACTCCTTTTTTACCTTCGCTACGCCGGAGCCGTCCGGACGCGGATTCAGGATTTTATTTTTCAGTGGAACTCGCTGTTCGTTACGGAAGAGAAATTCCGGATAGTAATTATGCGCGTGCCGCTGACAGAGGTAGCCGAAGAAATAATCGAATCCCTGCCGGTTGGGATGGCCCGTCGAGCCGGGCCCGCCCAGCCCCCATTTACCGATCAGACCGGTGGCGTAACCGGCGTTTTTCAGCAGCTTGGCCACCGTAACCGTATCTGCCGGTAGGGGGGTCTGACCCATGGGTTTGGCTTCCCGATTCCCGCGCACGTACGCATGCCCCGTATGCAGACCCGTCATCAACACGCACCGCGACGGGGCGCAGACCGTACTGCCCGCGTAATGATCGGTGAATTTCATCCCTTCTCGGGCGAGCCGATCCAGGTAGGGCGTCTGGATATTCTTCTGGCCGTAACAGCCCAGATCGCCATAGCCTAGATCATCCGCCAGGATAAATATAATATTGGGTTTTCGCGATGATGGTTTTTCGTTCGATTGCATCGCGCCCTGACATCCCGGTATGATAAATGCCGCCGCACCGTATCCGAGTGTCTTAAAAAAATCTCTTCGTTTCATTGTGAATCTTTCCTTATGAAGTTTCCGCTTGGTAGTGGTTGTAGGATGGGCTCGTAACCCATGCGATTAATAATGGTCTTTATTGTCTGTAAGCCATTGTAAAGTGAATCGAGCGAACACGATTTTTTCGTAGGGATTCTTCTGTCCCGCTTCGTAGAAACAACCGATCCGGCCATCGGGTAGTACCGTCAAACACGAATACGCCGCCGGACCGGCGTGTAATAGTTTCGCAACGGGCCAAGTTTGACCTTCATCGTAACTGAGCCGTACTGTCATTTGACGGCGGGTAGTTTTCGAGGCGGGATTGGAAAACAACAGACGGCTACGGCTCTCCGGGCCCGGCCACGTATAACGCAGGAAACTCGCCTGGCAGATCGGTTCGATCAACGTCGAATCATGTTTGACCGCCGACCAGGTCATACCGCCGTCCTTGCTAATCGAGATAGCTCGGTTTTTCTGCGCTCGGTCATAGTTTCGTGAATTCAGCATCAATCGGCCGTCGGCCAGTTCGACTACCTGACATTCATTCACCTTGTCGGTCGCCGTCGTCCCGCCCAGCTTCCAGGTCTTACCCTGATCGTCGGAATAGATCACATGCGAGAAATATTTTTTCGTACCGGCTTCGATATGATCGCACGGGATGACCATACGTCCCTTATATTTTCCATCCCGCAGTTGGATGCCCACTCCGGGCCCCGTGGCGTACCAGGTCCAGTTTTTTAACTTGGTCTGTTCGGTTATTTCCTTCGGTGGGATCCAGGTTTTGCCGTCGTCTTTGGAAGAGCTGACAAATACCCGCCGGGTGTCTTTACTTTTCCCGGCGATGATCTGGCTTTCACGGTCCGCCCCCAGGTTCCAGGTCAAGAGCAGCCAGATCGTTCCCGTTTTTGCATCGACCACCGGACAGGGATTGCCGCAGGTATTATTTTTATCATTCCAAACAACCAGTTGCGGACTCCACGTTTTGCCGCCGTCCATGGACCGTTTGAGCAGCAGATCAATATCGCCGGCGTCGCTGCGCCCTTTTTTCCGCCCCTCGCAAAATGCCAGGACCGTCCCTGGTTTAGTTACAATTACCGCCGGAATTCGGTACGTGTTATACCCATCCCGCCCGGAAACGTACACATCCGCCCGCTCCGGTTCCGCCTGTAGAAAGGGGCTCTGGCAGCAGCTTATACACAGACTCGTGAAAAACAAAACAATTGATTTCATAATAATTTCCTTTCTCGATTACGTTCGAGGTGTCAGAATATCGGATATTTCAACAGAATTCAAGTTGAAATTGACGGTTAGGTTTGTAAGCTAATAAAAAACTTATATGTTGTAATCTAAGTCAGAGGTAAAAAATGACGCTTGATGTTTTACTTTTGAATACAGCGGTGACGGATTATCGACATGAGGTCTTCGCCTTTGCCGATGAACTGGTTGGCAAGGGTGGATTGGCCAAATGCCCTACGGCACAAATGCCCGATTTTACCCAGCAGCAATATCACGAATGGATTCAACAGAGCCGCGCCACCGCCGGCGGGCCCGGCAACTGTGCGCCCTTGATTACTCGTGCGGGTTTGAATGTGGCTGTCGGTGTCAATCTCGGTAAAGGCGAATTCGACGGATTGGACGCCCAGGGGCGATTCTTTCACGACGTGATGACGGCCAACCGGATCGATATGTCGGCTACCTATGTTCACTCGGCCCTGCCGACCGGTACCACTTTCATTCACGATATCCCCGGCGATGAACGAGGCGGAATCGTCTATTTCCCCAACGCGAATAATGATTTTGATTTCGATTATTTTAGTAGCGCAGTGGAACGACTGCAGCCGCGTATTGTGTATTATATGTATTCCGGCTTGTCGGATCGCGGTGATGCCAACGGTGGCAGGAACCTCGCCGATTTCATCCGGTTCTGCCGCGACCGGGGTTGTGTTACCATCGCCGATTCCCACACCCTGACCGGCGACCCGCAGGGATTGATTCAATCCGGACAGCCCGTCGCGGAATATCGACTCCTGGAACCGCTGCTGCCGGAACTGGATATTTTCTTCACTTCTTCCGACGAAGCCAAAATGATCGAAAACACCCTCGATCGGCCGCGCCCCTGGAATGAGTTCAGCGAGCGGGAAAATAATGAGAACTTCTTACGGTTTCTCACCGAACGATTCTGGCAAGACGACGGACGGACACGTTTATTCGGGGTAACCGTCAGTGACGGCGCTTATGGTTTTCACCGTTCGCCCTCGGGAAAATCGAACGGGCCGGTGAAAGTGGAATCCCGTTTTATGGCCGGCGAGGTCGTGGACCTCGTCGGTGCCGGAGATTCCTTCCGCGCGGGATTAATTTCTTACATCGCTAGGAATCTTAAGCCGTTTCGGGATGGCTCTCTGAATTTCACTGAAGCCATTCAGATGGGCAATCTCTTTGCGTCGCTGTATATCAAGGCGCCGCTTGACGATGTGTACGGCAATATCCGGACTTTCGATAATATGCTGAAAGTCGTACAGAGTAATAATGTTTATTCGTCGTTTACCGAATTAATCCATGCCTTGGAGTAACGTAGAACCACAGGGTAGGCTATGCCTACCATTCTTCTGAGAACTGAGCACTGAGCCCTGAGCACTGAGAACTGTTTTATGACCGATCATATTTTTACCGGTTTAGGTTTCGGCCCCATTCAGGCCGGATTATTTGTCAAAGAAGCATTTCAGAGCGGCAACTTTTCCCGACTCGTGGTCGCGGAAATCGATTCAGATCTGGTGGAAGCCGTTCGTCGGAACCAAAATCAATACGCCGTGAATGTCGCCGGGGCGGATGGAATCCGGACGATCGCTATTGAGGGCGTGGAGTTATTGAATCCCCTCGACGAACCGGACCGAAAGCAATTGCAGGAAGCTCTGGGCCAATCCACCGAAATATGTACCTCTTTGCCGTCGGTGAATTTTTATACAAGGGGCGAACCCAGTGTCGCATCGTTCATCGCGTGCGGTTTGAAAAATTCCCGAACGTCGGCGACCATTATTTATACCGCGGAAAACCACAATCACGCCGCCGAAATCCTCGCCGAAAAAATTCATTCTGAATATTCATTTGATAAACCTCGAGTGCAATTTCTCAATACCGTGATTGGCAAAATGAGTCGGGTCGTTACCGATCCAGTCGAAATTAAAAAGCTGAATCTAACGCCTATCGCGCCGGGTATTGACCGAGCCTTTCTGGTCGAAGAATTCAATCGCATTCTGGTAACTCGGACTAACCTAACCGACTTTCAGCCCGGCATCGAAGTGTTTATTGAAAAAGAAAACTTGCTGCCCTTCGAGGAAGCCAAGCTCTATGGCCACAACGCCATTCATGCTCTGTTGGCCTATCTGGGTGTGATTGTAGGCTATGAGAAAATGACGGATTTGATAGCAGATCAACAAATTATGCTTATTGCTCGGGATGCCTTTCTGCACGAATCTGGCGCGGCATTGATCCAAAGGCATCAACACCTGAAAGACTCCTTGTTTACCGAAGAAGGATACCGGACCTTTGCCGACGATCTGCTCCGGCGGATGACAAATCCGTTTCTATCGGATACCGTTGAACGGGCCGCACGTGATCCGATCCGTAAACTCAGCTATCACGACCGTATCTTCGGTACGATGGTTCTGGCCCTGCAGCAGAATATCGAACCGACCAATATGGCCTTAGGCGCCCTCGCCGCTATCGCGTTTCTGCTCCGACATGCGGACCAATATCAGGTGCCGCCGCCGCTAAAAATACCATCCTGGAGAGATCTCCATCAGGATACTATTCCACAAATTCTGTCGTGGATTTGGCAGGAAAAAACCGGCGAATATGCTCCTCATTTAATCTCGCTCATCGAAAACGCCAAACCTCGACTCGAATTATTACGTTGAGAAGACAGAGATTAAAATGGAATGAATACCAATGACTTTGTAGAAATAAAAGATCTTTCGAAGGTGTATTCCTCCGGAAAGATCAAAGTGACAGCCTTACAACAGGTGAATTTCTCCCTGCCGAGGGGGAAATTCCTCGGTGTCACCGGTGCGTCCGGCTCCGGGAAATCCACCCTCATGAATCTACTCGGAGGTCTCGATACGCCTACATCGGGGGATATTCGGGTGGAGGGAAAAACCGTCTCCAAGCTGAATCAGGAAGAACTGTCTCTCTATCGGCGGTATCAGGTCGGTATGATTTTCCAGTCATTCAATCTAATCGCCTCCTATTCCGCTTGGGATAACGTTGCCTTACCGCTCCTCTTTGCCGAGGTGAAGAAAAAACAAAGAATGCAAAAAGCCGAGCAGATGTTGGATCAGGTGGGCCTGGCGGAGCGAAAGGACCATCGACCAGCGGAACTATCCGGGGGTGAGCAGCAGCGCGTAGCCATCGCCCGTGCCCTCGTCAATCAACCGAAAATCCTGCTCGCCGATGAACCCACCGGAAATCTCGACAGTAAAACTGCTCGCCAGATCGTGCAATTGCTCAGCAATCTCCGGCAAAAGCAAAATCTAACCGTGATTATGATTTCTCACGAACAGGCCCTGCTCAAAGAATATGCCGATGACATTATGTGCCTGCAGGACGGAAAAGTGGTGGATTTTAATAAAAACGCATAATGTGTCACAATGTCATTCCCGCGTAAGCGGGAATCCAGGATTCGCTTGGTGTGGCAACCACCGTGTCGGCGAGGTGGATGACGATTGTGGCTCCGCTGCCCTCGGCGAAGATTCTCTCTTTTTCGCCGGGTGGCACCGCCAAGCGAGTCCGCGAGCTTGGGAGTGGTGTTCGCCGATCCGTCGGGTGGCAGCCTCAAGCGAGTCTGCGAGCTTGCGGCTGGTGGTTTGCCCGTATTTAATGATTCTTTTGCGTTTCAACTTAAAAATGATACGATATAACTATGAGAATCGCCGATTACATGTACCAATCCTTATCCAACCTCAGGAAAAAGAAACTCCGTACCTTCTTAACCACCTTTGGCGTCGTCATCGGCATCGGCGCCCTCGTTTCGATGCTTTCGTTCGGACAGGGAATCCAGAAAAATATTACAAAAAATTTCGATGAACTCCAACTCTTTAACTATATCACGGTGTTTTCCAACTCCCAAGATCGATTCAACCCGCATCACGGGGACGATCCCGATGAGCCGGGTCCTCATTTCGCCGCCGAGGATTCTTCCGGGCCCAGGACTGTGCTCGATGACAATTTGATCGAAAAAATTAGCGCTCTACCGGGTGTGGAAATGGTTCTCCCGGAAGAACGGTTCCCCGCCATGATTCACTATCGGCATAGGGAAAGGTTCAGCCTCATCCAGGTCCTCGCGTCCAAATTCTGCCATTCGGGATTGATGAAATTACGCGCCGGTCGGATTTACCACGATCAGGATCCGAATGCCCTGATTATTACCGATCGATTTCTACGCCGTCTCCAATGTAAGGACCCGCAGGCTGCGATTGGGCAACACATTCGGATTTCTTCAGTGAAACTTGATTTTGGATTGTTCCATCCCCGAAAGTTTCTCGCCGTGCTGCGGGGGGAACGACTGCCCGTCGCCGCCGAAACCTACGACTTTACGATCGTGGGCGTTACCCAGCGTATGGGCTTTCGGGGATCCATGCCGTTACGGAGTGATCTGTTTATTTCCCCGGATTCCGCCCGGAAAATTCGAAAAATCTCTCTTACCAATATTCGCGATATCTTTCAAACGACCGATCAGGCCCAGGGCTATTCCATGTTCAGTATCAAAGTCGCTTCCCCCCAGGACGTCGATGCCGTACAGGCCCGGTTGGATGAATGGAATCTGAACACCTTCGCCCTCATTGATCGACTGGATGAGTTTAAAAAAGGATTCCTCTTTATGGATATGTTTCTCTTCGCGATCGGTATGATCGCCATCACCGTTGCCCTGCTGGGAATCGTCAATACCATGGTCATGTCCATTCTGGAACGATACAAAGAGATCGGCATCATGAAAGCCGTCGGGGCCACCAATCGAGATGTCAAAAAAATCTTTTTCTTCGAATGCGGCACGATCGGATTTCTAGGAGGCGTCTTCGGTCTCCTGCTCGGCGCCGCCGTCAGCTTCGTCATAAACCAGGTCGTCAACCATTTCGTTATGGAACAGGGCGCCCCCCACATGAATTACTTCTATTTCCCCTGGTGGCTCTGCCTGGGCGCCGTCGCCTTTGCCGTCTTGGTTAGCCTGATCGCCGGCATCTATCCCACCCTCCGCGCCGCCCGCGTCGATCCCGTCGTCGCCCTCCGCCACGACTAACTTATTCCTGTTACGCAAAATGTGGCACACCCGCCCTCGGGTGTGCGAGAGCCGAAAACGCTCAGCCGAAGGCGATTGAGCCACATGATTATATGCCTCCAATTGTAAAATCCGCTTTCCGAAACAGGTACTGATTATTTCCTGGTACGCAATGCCCGTTATTTCATTCTTTCACAGTATGTCATCCCTGCGCTGGCAGGGGCAGGGATCCAGGATTTCTTCGGTAGGGTGGACCTGTGGCCCACGTGTTTGAATACTCTTGAGCATGGTTTCCTGCATGTGTGCCACGGCCATCTTGGCCGTGTTCCGTAAACGGGTGGATGGCGAATTTCTCATTTCGCACAACTCACAACTATCCGCTCGTTTCCTATTGCTCATTGTATATTTTTCATTTTATATTTTCTATGGCTGCCAACCATAGAGTGGGCCTGTGACCCACGCGTTGGAATACTGAGAATATTTGGCAGGACCTTATAAATTCGTTTAGCCCCCGGACCTGTACCGGGGGTATTGTAATTTCGATGTTGATGGTTAGCTCAAGTAGGATGGGCTCTTAGCCCATGCGGTTTCCTTTTTCCTATGACGGTTAAAAATATAAAATTCGCGCTTGACATTCGCTCATGGTTCGCTATATTCTTTCTTTGTTCGTACGGAGTATGCTACTGAAACCTTAAAATCTGTATTATCCAGGATCCATCCTGTCGATTCGAGCTAATATGGGTAATGACAAATACGTGTTAAAGTTAAAGGGATCTGCAAAACTCAGTAACTATGCTCTTGACAAGTTTGTTGCGCCCAAATTATCAGAATTAACGGAATGCAATATTCCTGATATGTCAAACCATTTCGGTCAAGCAGATCATTGGGTGACTAATTTCATCCTGAACTCAATACTTCGCATCCCAGTCGAACCAAAACCAAAACAATACATAATCTTCTTCTTGCGTCGAGCAGAAGCTGCATTTCGCGAGTATCAAAACGCGCGTCGTACTTTAGTTGCTTATGTGAAGTACGGAAGGGAAAAGGGATCGGTTTACTTTGAAGCCCTGTTTCATGTCGAAATCTGCATTGCCCAAATGTGGCAGGCATTTGATCAGACTACAAAATTTACAAAGAATGCATCAGGGGAGAATGATAAACTCTACGAACGTGGTGATGGGTCTGTATATGAACGTCTGAACTCTCTATATAACATAAGCAGACATATTGGTAGCAATATCCCGGAAGATTCAAACTTGCCAATTTGGTTAACAAATGAAAGTGTGGAAGCAAGAGATACGAAGATATCCTTTTCTGAATTGGCAAAGCTACTTGGGGAAATTGGCGATTGGGCCGATAAACTTTCAAATCTACCTGTACCTACGGCGGGAAACTAGGAGGGGAAGGGAAAGAAAAGTGAGGAGGGAAAAAGGACAAAGGGAGAAAGAAAAGGAAAAGGGAACATTCTAATTTTCCGATGCCTTTTCACATAAATATCGAGTTACCATAACCACTTCTCTGTGCCCTCGGTGCCCTCTGTGGCTATTTAATTCTCTTCTCTGCGTATCTTTGCGTCTTAGAGGCAAAAATAATTAAGAATCAGTAAAATCAGTGTAAATCAGTGTCTAAGATTCTCCTTCTCTTACCGTGAACCGCAAATTTATTCACTCATTCCTACTTTCACACTTTCACACTTTCTCACTTTCCCACTCTTTCTGTGGACTGAAGAC
>CAZNQT010000003.1:0-30360 GCA_964574885.1 uncultured Pirellulales bacterium | reverse complement strand
GGTCTTAGCTATCTCATTTGCCTTGGCTGCCGATTCTCTCAAAGCATGCATAAGTCGATCCTGCACCTGCTCCACCTGCAGGATACGATTCTGAGATTCCGCAATGGAATTATCGGTATGTTCGATCCGGCCCTGAGTTTCATGTAGTGCCTGGTCCAAATGAAGTTGCGACTGATCCAATTCAGTCAATTTTGCTTGTGTGCCGGAATTTCCATTTTCCAAATGGGCAATTTTCTCTCGCGCCTCGATAAGGACCTGATTCACTCGATTTCGTTCCTGGTTCCATTCGCCAATCTTACGCTCCGCTTCTTTCAAATGTTCCGTCATACCGACAAGATGCTCCCGGGTTTCACGATAGGATTGATCGAATCGGGTAAATTCTTTGCGTAAGCTATGTAAATCATCTCGCTCGGTATCTATTCTCCTTTCCAGGTCCTGAATATGACTTCGTGTTTCGTCCAAAGCAACTTCGGTCAGACCTTGGTTCTCACTCAGGTCTCGAATGTCATTTTGCGAGACGGACAAGGTTTCCTCCAGATCCAAAATTCTCTGGTGAGTTTGCCCCAGTGCCAGTCCAAATTCTTCTCTTTGTCTTTCCTGTTTTTCATCCAGGTTCGTAGCGACTTGTTCCATCTCCATTTCCAGATGGCTCAGCTCTTCAGAAGTTTGTTTGAGTTTGGCGTGGGCAGACTCCAACTCACGCATAATGGCTTCTTGACGTTCCTGTTGATCGGCAAACTGAATTTGCATATCCTGAATCTGTTCCTGACATCGGATGAGTTCTTTATTCTCACATCCCATTAGCATTAACAAGACAACGGGAACTATTAATATGTTCAGTTTTTTCATAACAAACTCCTTCTCATATGAAAAACAGGAAAAGTTCCTTTCTTTTTTACAACTCACTTCTCCTCCGTGACAAACTCTTATCAATACTGACTTTATATCAAATTCTGTCATGTCTCGCAACAGAATGGTTTCTCCGCACTATACTCATCAGGCGGAATAAGCATTTATGTCGGTATAATTCCATTTATATCAATGACTTACGACATGTCTCGATCAGCCCTCCAACTAACATCTCATGAAGAAGAAAATATATATACTGAGCACTTTGCATAAACGAAAGGGCGACCACGCAGGATCGCCCTTGTATTTATGATTAATTTACAATTGGTTCCTATCCGTTGAGAATCCAGCCTTTACGGTAGGTCTTGTGGATATATTGATCGACTTCGGGGCAGTTAGTCGCTTTGAGATTTTTGGCGTCCCAGTCGAGTTTTTTACCGACGCGGTAGGTCGCCAGTGCCAGCAGGTTGTGCTCAATGAGGGCGCCGGAGTAGTCGAAGTTGCACAGGGTGGGCTTACCGGTCTTACAGCCCTCGATCCATTCTGCGTGTTGACCTGGCGAGGGCGGTATCAAATCTTTTTCTTTGGGGGATTCATATTGGGTCATATCGCCTTTGAGCATAAGAATCCGATAGCCATAATCTGCCACGAGCCAGCCTTTATCGCCGGTGAAAATTACTCCTTTAAACATTTTGTCCCGATTAAACACCTCGGAAGGTACGCCGGGTTTCTTTCCGCCATCGTACCAGTTAACTTTGACTGCTGGACGCCAATCATTTGCGGGATGATCCCATTCAGCGGTGAGCCACTGCGGACAAGTATCGCTGCTGAGAGGCGATCCCTTGGCTTCACAGCTCGTCGGAAATCGCAGATCGAGAGTCCAATAGGCCAAATCGATAATGTGAGAACCCATATCACCGATTTGGCCGCTGCCGAAGTCCCAGAATCGGTTCCATTTCAAACAACTACCGATATAATCCGGATTATAAGGATGCATGGGTGAGGGGCCGATCCACAGGTCCCAATGGATGTAGTCAGGTATGGGTTTCACTTCCGGTAGGTAGTTCCCGCCTTTGGGCATACGGCTGCACCAGGCCTGGGCTTTTTTGGGTGTACCGATCGCTCCATCGCGAACGAGTTCGACTATGCGACGGTAATTATCCGTCGCATGAATCTGAGTACCCATCTGTGTGGCAAGTTTCCCCTTGTTTTTCAAGTAGGTTTCGCGAACGGTGCGGGCCTCGTGGACCGAGTTGGCCAGGGGCTTTTCACTATAGACGTGCAGCCCCCGATTCATGGCCCAGACGTTGACAAAGGCGTGCGTATGATCGGTCGTGGCGCAAATTACGGCATCCAGGTCTTTTTGTTCGAGGCATTTACGCCAATCGAAGTAGGTTTTCGCTTTCGGAAATTGTTTTGCCGCCTTGTCTAAGTTTTTCTCATTCACGTCACACAAGGCAACGATATTTTCCCCCTTGACGCCTTTGATGCTGGCATTGCCCCGGCCGCCGACGCCGATCACCGCAATGTTCAGTTTGTTATTAGGTGAATTGCCCGCCCGGAGAATCCCGGAATTCAAGATCGTAAAGCCGGAACCCATTACGGCGCTTTGTTTGATAAACGAACGACGATTCATTTGACGATTCATAGGTAACCTCCACTTTCCAGGTAATTTAGCGTACACTTATATATCGCTGCGTTAATAATACCACAAATCTAACATTAATGATTGTCTAATTTCCTCACTTTTTTAAGACGTTTGTTTTTTCGTTTTTTTTCAGGTTTTTTACCAGCCAAGGCTTTCGCGTCCTGTGCTGCCATAAATTGTTGTAACGCCTCAGGCGAAGTGCGATTTTTCAGGGCCTCCCAGGCGGGATCACCGGTTCGATTCATCCAGGCGAGCAGTTCTACGCGTAACGTATTGATTTCTTCCTGGTATTTCGGATCATCAACGAGATTATGTAAGGCATCCGGATCGTTCTGGAAATCGTAGAATTCTTCAAGGACTCGATATTGGAACAGTTTGACCCGGTCGGCGACCGCAGAATCGGTCCGGGCGGCAGTCTGCATGGCCTTAAACGTCAATCCGCTCTGCGATTCGTTACGAAAGATCCGCTTACCGTCCGACCAGGGATTGAAAATATACCCGTAGCGATGATTCTGCACGCACCGCATCGGAAATCGGCGCCGGGCAGAAGTTTGATGAAACTGGGTAAATACCATATCTCGACCTGATTGTTTCTTACCGAACAGTAATGGCAGGAAAGAAGCACCATCCATACCTGGGGGAGAATTTATTCCGGCAGCCTCGAGAATGGTAGGCATAAAATCGATGCCGGAAATAAAATGCTGATCCTCTTCGGTATTGGGTTTCACCTTGCCGGGCCAACAGACGATCCAGGGAGTTTTCGTGCTGTGCAAATAACAATTGGTCTTGGCAAAGGGCAAAGGCATACCGTGATCGGAAAGAAACATGACCAGAGTGTTTTCTTTCAGACCAGATTCGTCTAAGGCACGCAGAACCGCTCCGACGGTATCATCACAGCGCCGGACGGAACTGTAATACTGGGCGATTTCTTTACGTACCTCGGGAATATCCGGTAGAAATTTCGGCGTCTTAACCTCCTCCGGTTGATATACTCGTGAAGGCTTGGTAATTGTATCTACCTGTGTACCGAAACTCCGTCGTTCCTGTTGGCTGCCGTGGAAGGGACGATGTGGATCGTGCGAATTGGCCATCAGAAAAAATGATTTCCCTGCTGCCTTCACCTGTTGAAAAAATTCTTTCGCGTACTGATAATATTTTTCCGGATCTCGTCCGCGCCCCAATTCACCGACATCGTGGGCCATATCCCATTTAAATTTTATCGGCGGCGCTAAATGCCTTACCTTGCCCAGAATACCGTTAAGATATCCGGCGTTATGCAGCGATTCCTGCAAGGTAGGCACCTTGATATCAATCGGCTGAAATCCTTCCGCCCCGTTACGATGGGGATACCGCCCCGTCATCCAGACGGAGCGGCAGGGTTGACACACCGCAATCGTGATATGGGCATAGTGAAACCGCATACCCTTTTTCGCTAATCGGTCAATATTAGGAGTGATATCCGGCGTCTGACAGCCGAAACAACCCGGCGAATCCCAGTTCATATCATCCGCGGTAATCATCAGAAAATGAGGCCGTTTTGGAGTCGCAGCACGCAGGATGGGATTCGACAGTATATAGGAGGTGACGGTCGTACCTACTGACTTTAAAAAACTACGACGCGTCAAACTATATATACTCATATCTTTCCTCCGAAAAAACATAGCGTAATATTCCAGAAGGATTATGAGTATATATTCGTACCTCGGATTTGTCAATGGGCTTATAGACCGCTCATGAATATCCATTATCAAACGAGCGTTTGGTTGCGATAGGAATTTCTCCCCCGAAGTCGAAACGTCACATATGATTATCACTCGCGCAGTATATCATTCCCGCAAACGATATCCTACGCCTCGAACGGTTTCCACATACTTGCCGCTATGCCCCAGCTTGCGACGTAAGCCGGTGATCTGGACATCAACGGCACGATCACTCACCACGTAATTGCCCCCGTGAATCGCTTCCACCAACTGAGAACGGGTAAAGACCCGTCCGGGTCGTTTGGCCATCGTGTAGAAGATCCCGAATTCTGTAAAGGTAAGTTCCAATTTCTTCCCTTGCACCTGAACTTCATATCGATCCGGATCGATGCGGATATTATGAACCGTAATGGTTTTCCCTTCTACCTCCTGAGGTTCTTTTCGGCGCAAAACAGCCCGTATCCGCGCCACGAGTTCCTTCGGACTGAATGGTTTCGTGATATAATCATCCGCCCCTAACTCAAGGCCCGTCACAATATCCGCTTCTTCCCCTTTCGCCGACAGCATAATAATCGGAATCTTTTCCGTCCGACGGCTTCCCTTCAATCGCCTGCATACCTCTAAGCCGTCTAAACCCGGCAGCATCAAATCCAATACCACCAGATCCGGAAGCTTAGATTCTGCCAAGGCCAAACCGCCTTCTCCGGTACCGGCCCGCAATACCGCATACCCCTCGCGTTTCAAGTTATACTGTATCAACTCAAGAATATCTTCCTCGTCATCAACAACTAAAATAGCTAAATTTCCCATACAATCCTTTTGCCTCTCCAAGAAAGCCCAAGATCCCCTTACGAAAAGCCGCCTTTTTTAACAAACGCTCTAACCTTAAATTACCCATACACTAACTTGTTCTACACTTTTAATACATTTTGGCATTATATCCTGTTGCCGCACTCCGAGCAATATTTTTCTTGGTGTACGTATGGTCACAAACCGGATGCTTCCGTAGCAATTTTGTGCCTCTGGGACTCACGAGTAATATGAGTAAAATTACTATGATCGTAATAGCTATCCCGGTACGGAATTATGTTCGGATGGGTTTGGTGAGATCAATCTCTCTCATATCTGCCGGCCATGTAGCAACCACAATATCGGTCCGATAAGAAAACGATTAGTATCACTATGGTTGGAAATTTGGTAGTACCTCCTGAATAAAGTGCCACCGTCCGGAGGGGCGGTGGCGAGCTACGTAAATTGGCGAGCTTACATAGCCGCTAAGATTATACGATACCCATAGGAACAAGTCAATCGATATCGTTGGGCAAAGTGAAGGAATGATTTTTTTATACCGGTTATTATGATTAGAATTTTGGCCTTGATTATCGGCGGATCTGATTCATTGGTAACCTGTTTGCGTGGTAACAATTAGATAATCTTTTTTTTAGGTTTAAAAAAATAATTCTGGTCCTTTATCAATGGGGTATTTTTCTCGGCGGTGATTATATTTTACATTTTATTGGTATAGATTACATTAGGCAAGAGGTTATCTCGGTACGGGAATAAGGATTCCAAGCCGTCATGATTTATGAGGGAGCAGATCTTGGCATAGCCGTCCTAAAGGGGCGCAACGGCGGATCCCTTTTTTTATATCATTCAGTCCCCTTTACTGTCGCCAGTAGGAGTCCCTCCCGAATCAACTCTTGCTCATTTCGAAAAGTAAAAACCGTCGGATTCCTAAGGGGCGTACCTGCGCGAAATGACTCGGGAAGAATCACGGCCATTTTACCTCAATGAAAAAAGGACGTTTGTATGAAACGTTTACGATTCATCATCGTTTCCATGCTTATTTTGTTTATCTTAATGGGACTAGCTGGATACGTCCAGGCGAGCGATCTTTCGTTCTACGGTATGAAAATTGAAGATGTCCAGGTCCAGGGTAGCAGATTGTCGGTTACCACCACCGGGGCAAATTATATTTTGGGACAAAATCGTATGGAAATGTGGCGTCGGATTGATCCGGCGACCAATACCTTCCAGCCCCGGCTGGTAGCCCGTTTGGAATTTGATACGGACATTGTTGACTTTACCATTGTTTCACAAACAGAAGACCTAACGGAAATTCACACGTCGATCATTGATTTTACCTTTCATGCGGATTCGTTTTTCTTTATCAAAGCCAAAACTTCGTTTTTCTATCGTCATGTCAATCTCATCGAAACGGCGATTGGTTATCCTGTTCCTGCCCATTGGGGAAGTGGTCTTGATCGAATGTGGACGGATGGATACGGCGGATCGTTACATGCCTGGCTACAAGGTAATCCCACTATTACCGACATTCAGACCCATGACACCACCATACAAATGAATCCAGGTGACTGTATTGGCCACATGGTGTATCCGCCGAAGCTTTTTAATTTCCCCCGATTGTACGGGGAAAACGCTCGTCCGTTTGTTTGTTTTATCTCCAGTACCAATGAAACTGAAATACTCTCGAGAAATTGGGAATATTATAAAAACCTGGGAATTGGAGTCATTGCTTTATGGAATAATTATTATCAAAACCAAGAATATCCAATTCTCCTTGAGGAAATGAATTTTGTCGCCGGCGGCACTCTGGGGTATCGGTTTCGGGAAGAGGTGGAACCGTTGCTCTCTGATTTTATCCAGGAAGCCCACGTACATGGATTCAAGGTAATTGCCTATTTACGAAGACCTTCGTTAGACTATTATGGGGATTTGCCAACGTGGATGTATCCAGAGGGACACCCACAAGTCGGTTTACACCAGCCCTATACGGTTACCTTACAATTTATGAAATCTTTCCAAGAGCAATATGATCTGGATGGTTGGTATATGGATAATGCGGATGCGGGAACGTTATGGGAGGATTATGACTTTATCAAACAAGCTCGACGCGATGTGGATCTTGAAGCGCAATCCCACGGTTTTGATGCCGGAGTGATTTATCATCACAATACCACCGATGTATGGTTTGATCGAGTCGGAGAACTAAATGCGATTATGATTAATGCGTACGTTGATTATATCCTGCGGGGAGAATGGCACGCCTGTACCTGGGTGGATCATCCCAACGAACTCTATTTACGCTTTCATTCCAGTGGTTATGGTTTATGTCAGTCATTCGGCGCCCACAAACGATGCACCCGTATGAAACTGACCCTTTCCGAAGAAGAAAAGAATCGAATCATGGCAGATTTAAACGGGGCCGAACGAATTCACATCGACGAAATAGGTTTATTTTTACAAACTTTTAAACCATATTATGAGAAACGACGGAATGAATATCTCTCCGGCAACTTCGATTCGGATGTTCAGTGGCCCGTGGATACGGAAACCGGCTGGTTTCGCACACCGGAGAATATCACCGTAAGTTACACAGATTCCACTTCCGCCCTAGTACATTGGCGAACGAATGAGCCCGCCACCAGCGAAGTTTCGTATAGTAGCAGCGGCCATTGGTGGCCCAGTGTATTCCAGGAAGACGCCCCGGATGGCATCGTGTCGGATGAGGCAATGGTCTCGGAACATAACATGGCAATTCACGATTTAGATCCCGATAAAAATTATGAATTTCGCATTCGTTCTTCCAACGGACAATCTGGTCTAGAAGAGGTAATTTGGGGTTATAAACGAGAAATCATTCAACATACCATTATGGCAACGGCCGGAGAGGGAGGGAGGATTTCGCCCCAGGGAGCGGTTTCGATACCCGAGCGGAAAGATCGAACCGTTTCCATTTTTCCAAATCTTGGCAACCTAATAACCGATGTCCAAGTCGATGGAATATCACAAGGGACCATAAGCAACTATACGTTTTGGAGAGTGTCTGAGGATCATACCATTCAAGCCACATTTCATTGGTCAGGTATTCATACCATTTCCATAATAGTGGGGCAAGGAGGATTTGTCTTCCCGAACGGCAGTTTCGAAGTCACCCACGGTACGAATCAAAAGATAATGGTAATTCCGTTTCCGGATTACCAAATTACGGATGTAATTGTGGACGACGTTTCGCAAGGCGCCGTTGATACCTATACCTTCACAAACATTACCCAGGATCATACGTTGCAGGCGACCTTTGCTGTCAAAACCTATACTCTTACGGCTAGCGCAAATGATGGTGGTAGTATTAATCCGACGGGCGAAACACTGATACCCTCCGGAGAATCTTTGACATGTATTATTACTCCGGACAATGATTACCTCATTGCGGATGTCCTGGTGGACGGCGTCAGTCAGGGAACTATCTCCAGCTATACCTTTACTAATGTTACTAAAGATCATACGATCCATGCCAGTTTTTCGGCGATCGTTCAATCGTACACGATCACTGCCAGTGCCGATCCAGGCGGCAGTATCGCGCCCAACGGTTCCGTACAAGTAAACGTCGGTAACGAACAGGTGTTCTCCATTCACGCCGAAGAGGGCTACCAGATCAGCGACGTTCTGGTTGATGGCATCGGTCAAGGTGCTATCTCCTCCTATACCTTTCACAACGTTACCCAGAATCATACGATCAGCGCCCAATTTAACACTTTCAATTCCTTTACGATTACCGCCGATTGCAATGAGGGAGGTAACATCGAACCCAGAGGTACGGTTCAGGTCCCATTGGACCAGAGTCAACAGTTTACCCTCATTCCGGATGAGGGGTACCGTATTACCGATGTCATTGTGGATGGCAATGCACAGGGTCCCATCGCCGCATTCACCTTTAATGCAGTAAACGAAAACCATACGATTGAAGCGACCTTTGGAATTATTACCTATACGATTACTGCCAGCGCAAGTGATGGGGGTAGCATTAATCCGGCCGCCGAGATGCAGATAGCTGCTGGGGAATTGGTGAAATACACCATTATCCCCGATCCTGGTTATAGTATCATGGATATTCTGGTAGATGACATATCGCAAGGTGCGCTTAGCAGCTATACGTTTCAGGATGTGCAGGACCACCATACGATTAGCGCTCAATTCGCAAAACAATCCTATGCGATAACGGCTCTGGCGGGATCAGGCGGAACCATCGAGCCTAGCGGTATTATACCAGTTGCCGAAGGAGAAGATCAAACTTTTGTTATTATGGCGGAGGATAATCATTATATCAAAAACATAATCATTGATAATATTGACCAGGGGATTCTATCGGAGCATACCTTTAAAAATATCACCCAGGATCATACTCTAGTAGCAATTTTCGGCACTGAGAATACGAATGTGGAGGACACAAATGCACCCCAAGTCGTTAATTGCGCCCCTCAACCGGACTCTATTCAGGTACCGCGAAACAGCTTGATCACGCTACATCTTGTAGATGCCGAATCCGGAGTTGATCCCAATTCGATTGTGATCCAGGTTCAGGATGAGATAATCTATGCCGGCGGAGTGATGCAATATGACAGTCCTCGAGGCTGTTGCCGCCGGATCGGCTCTACGAGCGATTACGGCTTTACCTTCCAACCGAATACGCTCTTCGATTTTGATCAGGAGATTCGAGTCAGCGTCGTGGTTGCAGATCGAGCCGGGAATGTGCTGACAGACGACCGTGCATATTCTTTCCAGACGGAAATGCGACGTTTTGGGGGGTATCAGTTTCTTCCCTCGGATAGTGCTTTGCCTAAAAATAATCCCCGTACTGCCTGCGATGGTCTTGGCACACTCTGGGTGGTTTGGGAGGCCGGTATAGCAGGCGACCGAGATATCTATGTCAGTTGGCTACCTGAAAATGCTTTCCGATTTGTAGAAGCGATACCGATCACGAATTTGCGCAGCGATCAAAGTCAGCCGGATATTGCGGTAGATCAGCAAAATAGGATCTATGTAGTATGGCAGGACAACCGCCGTGGCAATTGGGATGTCTATCTGAGTACTTCCACCGATGGTTTGAATTGGTCCGTCGCTATCCCGCTGATCGAAAGTGAGCAGGACAGTGCCAATCAAACCAATCCCCGAATTGTTGTGGCTAGGGATAATACCGTTCATGTGGTTTGGCAGGACGATGCTCAGGGTAACCAGGATATCTATATGGCATCTTCGGTGAATGGTTTTGTTACTCAAACCATAACGGCATTAACGATAGACAGTGCCGACCAAACCCAGCCGGATATCGCCTTAGGCCAGGACGATACTGTGTTTGTCGTATGGACGGATGCTCGTAATGATTCTACTGATATTTACGGCGCCGATTCTTTGCATAATTGGTTAAATGTACCGGTAGTGAAAAATTCCGCTCAACAGGCTGAGCCTGCTCTTGCTGTTGATCCCGAGGGATCGAATTTACATCTGGTCTGGACGGACGATTCTCCTAACGATAAAGACATTTATTATGCGGCTTTAGGACCGACTTTACCTCAGATCCCTCGCACGGGAATCAATATCGTGGATGATAGCACCGGCGCTGATCAATCGGCCCCCCAGATCTGTATCGGTTATAATTCCGAAGGGAGGGGCAAAGTCTTTATCAGTTGGCAGGATGACCGGAATATCACCTCGTGGAATCAGGACCGAGATATTTATTTTACAGAAGGTTTGACGATGTTTGGCGTGAATATCCTGGTGACTGACGATGCGAGTTATTTTGGACAAGGCCGCCCGGCGTTGTCGGTGAACGCAGCGGGGCAACCCTATCTGGTTTGGACCGAAGCGAAAAGTTTAGCAGGATCCGGTATTGTATATAGGGCAACCACGCATATACGAACACCCGCCGTGGCGGAAAAGGAAATTTCGGCCCAATCCGGGGGATACGTGGGCGCCCGGCCGGAGAATATCTCTGGTCTGGACGATGTCGGCGTAGAGATTCCTGCCGGCGCTTTCTGGTCGGACCTCACGGTGGGCATTATGAAAGTGGATAATCCTTCCGTAAACGTACCGGAAACTGCTTTCGAAATAGACACTATTACCCAGTTCGAATTCAGTCCGAGTAGTTCGCGGGAATTTGCCCAACCGGTAATCATCACGATTCCCTATGAGCCCACCGAATCCCAGGACGAAACGATTTACTGGTACAACCCTCAAATCGACGGTTTGAGTCAATCGGGTATTTCCGGTGTGGAACGCATCAAAATTTCGGATACTCTATATGCCTTACGTTTTCGTACCACCCACTTTAGCCAGTTTGTGGTTGCGTCTGCCGAAACGGATTCGACCGGCGAGGGACCCGGCGCCGGAGCTGGAAGCGGGGGTGGTTGTGCCATGTCTCGATATCCAACCAGCGACAATGGCATCGAAATTCTGGAATTCTTTTTCCCTTATATAGTGCTTCTGGTGATATTGTCCTGGCTGCGACAAAAAGAGAGGAAAGAAAAAAGAAATAGAGCGTAACGATAAAGCACTCCTTGATACGTTCATTATTTGTACCATGTCTATCTCTCTAAGGATGTTTTCCAAAAGGATGGCTCAGAGCCTTACCAGAGCAACTAATCGCATCGCCCTTTCATAAGACTTGAACACATAAGTCCTTTGCTAATAATGTATTATGGCGGTCTAGCCATGAGGAATACACGCTCGTATAAATTTAGTATTTTAATTTAAGAAGGTTTTGGGTATTATGCAGGTAACAGGTATAGGATTCTAATTATTGATTCGAAGCCATAATGCGTGAACTATTGGATACAAACTCTACTATGATTCGTTTTCTGTGTAAAACTTGTCGCCTGAAAATTAAGATTGAGGAAAAGTATGCGAACCGAAACATCCAATGCCCACATTGTAAAAGTGTGAATAGGGCCTCGGAAAGGCTGCCTCTAACGACGCCGGCGTTAGCTTCTACTTCCGCCCCTTCCGAAAAAACGTCGGATACCGTTATCTTACTCAAATTTCGGTGTAAATCCTGTCATCAAAAGATCCGCATCAACGAAAAGTATGCGGACCAAAAGATTAAGTGTCCCCGTTGTAAGAATGTCAACACGGCGCCGTCGTCGTCTCATGCGGACACGCCGGTCCCAACGCAACCCGTCGCCTCGGAGAATGTAACCATTGTTAATTTTACCACACCTCGCAGGCATTATGATGGAGACAGTCCCGAGGATACATTGGAACAGGAATTACTCCTTTCTATCGAATCAGTTTCCGATCCTGCCCCAGTTCCTGATGAACCGGATCCCGCCACCGAAACGAAGGAAACTTCAGAGCCGGTTCCTGCCAGGAAATCCTCGCCTGCTCGTGCAACTGCTTTCGGCCCTAAATCAAGTCCGATCTCTAAATCCGTTGTCAATGAATTAAAGTCTGATTCTGACGCCGGTCGTAAACCTGCGACCGAACTACCCGTTCCTCCCGGACTATCCCGGCAAAAAATTAATGCGGATAGCGATTTTATAGTCCCCCCAAAAGCAAAATTCAGATTCAAGTCTCTTTTAGTAATTCCGATAATTTTGGGAATGGTATTGGGTAGTATAGCGATTTATGGGTATTGGCAGAATCATAATTCACAACCGCAACCGTTTATGAACGAATCGGGCAACTACGGAAACGAATCCAGAAACCTGTTGCCCGTTTCAGATCTTGTGGACAATGCAAAGGTGGAAGAAGCGACTCCGAAAGCGGAACCACAAATCGAGGCGAACAAAATCAGTTTTGTAAAATCAATGGCAGAATTTAAAACAGCGGTGCTTGATCTTCACAGCAGCATCAAAGTCGGCATGGAGTTAAATGAGTTTATCATAAAGGCTATGCATCTATCGCAAGCGTACCGAAACATTAAAGTAAGCCCGGAAATTCAAATATTTTTAGATGTTGATAGTTCCCTCGCGGTGAACCGGTTTCCGTCAGGTGTACGGGAACCGGCGCCTGGACAAAATACGCGAACAGAGATGGAGCAAAGAACGACAAAAGGCGGGGATGGGGCGGGGTATCAATTATTTCAATTGGCGCAAGAAATCAGAAAACAAACAAATACTCTGGCGCAGCAGTGGGATGCGAACGTGAAAATTTCTTTTCGAAATACCTCGACCGCGGAAAATACAACCCTAGAACGAGAAGCCGGTAAAGACCAAATACTGTTCAACCTGACCAGGTGTATGGATATGTTTATCCAGAAGCATGAAGAATATGTCTGTGACCTCGGATTCATATAGAACCGGAAGATATATAATACATATATCCTGCTCTTCTACGGCGATTCAAGATTACTTATATATCCGAAAACATACTATGCGAGTCATTACCTCAAATATAGTAGCTCCAAAGTAATACTCCTTTTAGAGTAGTTACCGCTTTACTTATAATATCTCCCCCACTGACTATCCCTGAATTTAATTTTTCTTAACGTGTAAACATTCGAACCTGATGATGCCTGCGTAATGGGCGGCCCGAAAGAAAGGTTAGTAAACGCTAATCTAAAATATTTTCAATTCGCCGAAAAATTGTTGACATGCATTCTGATTGTTCATAGATTCACCTTCTGTAGGCGCCGATAGACGGTTGCGCGAAACATCGTTATTCGTGAGGAATGCTGAGTTAATACTCAACCTTACTTACAATTGGAACGAAGCCAAACAAATTTTTCAGAGGATTGAGAAATGCGGAAGTATCTTGGATTATCAACGTGTGTTGTTCTCCTCTTACTGGGTTCCGTTCGAGCAAATATTGATAACGGTACATTTGATACGGATCTAAGTGATTGGGATGTATCCCCTGAAGGTACATGGGGAGAATCCGGCGTGGTACATTATCCTACTGGTCAAGCATTATTTAAAATGACTGATAATACAGATTTTATAAATGGAATTGATCTTAACAGCACCTTAAGTCAAGAATTTGACATCCTTACAGGAGAAGATATTCTTTCCTTTGATTTTATCATGCCGGGAACGTCCATGGGAGAAACGGACATTTTCACGGCTTCCTTATTGAGCCCTGATACAGGTACTCCTTTAATATCATGCAGCGGTGAAGATTACTTTTTCGTGTTTAGAAGCAATGACACGGGTGATTTTTCCATGGTTGATGTTACAGGTAATACAATCAGCTTGGATGTCTCCAGTTTCATCGGTGAAAGTGCTATACTTGTTTTTAACCTACAACATGATGACGACGGTCAAGATACCGTGGCATTAATTGACAATGTCACATTACATACCGCGGTCATTCCGGCGCCGGGGGCGCTGATGCTGGCGGGAATCGGATTAAGTTGCTTTGGCTTTCTTCGTCGGCAGAAGGCGTTATAATTGAATCAGTAGATTAACCAATATGTTCATGCACTACCTGTCTCATTGGTCTTAGAAGCAGGTATTTTTTTAATCAATCGTTTTGCCTGGGGACTGGCACTTTCAGGTGGGAAATCACTACCGTGACGTCAAGCCGACCGTCGGTATCGTTTCGAATGATATGAAGACTTTTGATTCCTATCGCGGCCGGACAACGCCGTAGCGCAGACAAAAAGTGAACCAACTGTGTAAACGATATCTCCTGCAGATCCATCGACACTGTGGTTTCCATCACATCTGAATCCGGGGGTATTGGTTGCTCTTCCATAGCCGCAGAAGTGAGGCTGCATTGCTGGGCGGTCTTTTCCAGAAACGTTAATAAAACGAAATCCACTGGCTGCTCGACAAGCTGCTGACGGTCTTGCGTTGATTGCTGACGCAGATGCTGGTATTGTTTGCCGAGAGAAACCAATTGGATAAGGGCCGCCTGTTTCTCGGGAATAATCCGTTCGAGGGTACGGAGACGGTCCTGGGCAGGCTTGAGGATATAGCCGTAAAACAACCATATCCCGGCCAGGGTAGCGGATAGGAGCAATAAGCGTTTCTCTCTGCGCGTGATCTGCATGGTCACAACTCCGGTTTCAATTCTAGTAGCAACCCAAAGCGTACAGGCTCCGATGAGGATGGTTTTTTAAGATCCTGTATATCTACCGAAGCGAACGCAGTCTGTTTCTTCAGGAGTGCTTGCCAATCATAGGGATCCTGAAAAGAATTACAAACGGCGGTCAACCTGACCCTGTGAGGGGTTATATACATATCCTGGATGGTTATGCCGAGATTTGAGGGTGTACGAACCGTAATCCAGTGTAAAACATCCAGCGGATCTGTCTGCCCTGTCGTCTGATGTTGCCAAAGGGCCGAATTGGCTTGATAGTCGTGCAGGCGAGTCTGCATCTGGGCCAGTTCGTTGACGATGGTGGTTTCTTCGGGTAGAGTCTGCTGAAATTCCTGACGGATTTCGTCTTTCAGATGGGCATATTGACCTTCCCGTTGGGCCAGACGATAAAATACGGCACTCAGATAAACCGCGGCCAATACGCCCAGCAAAATCAACGATCCGATGACCTGTTTACGAATGCTGACCGGCTTGCGATTTTGGGTATTTTCGCGGTACGCTGGATGAATGCCCATGGTATCATCCGGATTCAAGGCTCTCAATGCCAGTCCCTCCGCCATACAAAAACTGGCGTCGGTGTGGTGCGGCGCCCGGCCGACCGTTTGGGCCATGGTATTCAGCGTTTGAATGCAGCAGGGCAGGCGCCGAGTCAGGTGATTCTGCAGCTCCGTGTCGCCGACGGCGCCTCCGGCCACCACCAATGGCGTATCTTCGGGAATGGGGTCCTCCCATACGGAACGCCAGGTTAGCTCGATTTCACGTAAGAGCAAATCGTTCCTGTCCAATGGGCGGGTATTTTCTTCTTTCAAAGTCGCCCCAGGATTGGGTAGGTTTCGCACACCCAAGACTCGATGTGTATCGGTTATGGCGATGAGGGATCGCTGCGCTTCGGTATAAAGGAGGATGGCCGGAGCAGTTAGCAGATCGGGATGATTCAGCGCCACAGAATTATAGACGGCGAAAATTGGCGCCTCAAACACCGTGTTGCGCGCTTTTGTAGCTTTCGTCAAGACGAGTTGTTCTTGTAGAGCCGATCGGGAAACGGCGGTTATTATTGCTTCGTTCGAAGGATCGGTTCGTGTCTTTTGACTCACGACATCGGCGATGGTATCCTCGATCGGCAGAGGAAAATCATCCTCGATGTCGGCGCGGTACATGTCGTTGGCCGAGTCCCCATCGGCTGGATCTGTTTGTACGCGGTGAAAAAATAATTTGTCGTAAGGCATGGACCAGGCGACCGTGGCGCGCCGGGCGAAATCGTGCTCGGTGATTAGAAATTGCAACCACTGGGAAGGCGTCTCCCAGTGGCGAGGATCATCGTCGTAAAACGCCTTCTCGATGTGGAATACCTCCGCCCTGCGAGACATCTGTACCGCACGGATATGGGTATCGCTTAGATCAATTCCTATCGCTCGTTTTACCCTATTCAATTCCGTAGGACCTTTATTTCTGCCCGATAACGTTCGTTGTATATCGCCTTACCTTCATTTTATCGGTGCATTATCGCCTGGTATTTCAAGATTCCTGGCGCCAGACCACTTCTACTTCATGGCTGTTTTCATTACGATAGAGAACCGCCCGAATGGTAGTATCGCTGGTAGCGGCAATTCCATGGGCCGTGACCGTGTAATATCTATGCTCGGATTCCGTGGTCGCAGACTTTTCCAGGTCGGCAAAGATCTTCCCCGTCATGCCGGGAATGTCACGTAATTCAGTCATACTCCCAAAGGGTTTTTTACGCCGCCGGGCGATGATCATTTGAGCTAACGCCTCGTTCATAGATTCCGATAAACTTTCCAGCACCGCTTGACCGGCGGTGTTTATGTTGATCCGACCGCTACCATATACGGTAAGATATTCCGAAAGCCCCCTGCGACGTGCAGGCCCTCCTGGGCGATTCTGATGACCGTAATACGCCTGGGGAGTCATACCTTTAATAAGTAATATCTCCGACAGAGTAGCGCACCTGTCATTGTCACAGCGATATGGGGGCGATAATGTTTCATAATAACCGGATTCCACCCCGCGATTTTCACCCTGTATATAAGGTAAGATCGTAGGCTGATTATCGGAATCCAGCCAGTCGATCAAGGCGCATACGAACTCGTAGCGTATGATTGGCCGGTCGTATTGCCGGTTGATGATATCAATCAGACGCAGCAGTTGCTCAATACGGACTCGATCCGGCTGCTCGGTCTTACCGACAAGCAAGTTGAGGTTGAATTTCCCGCCTTCCTCGCTGAGTTTCACCTCGCATTGACCGTCGCCGAGGGAAAATGTCCTCGGCCCCTCGAGTAGGTCGCCCAACAGCTTGTTGTTTTCGGTATCCGGCCCTTTACGAATCGCTTCGAACGCCATGTTGAGACCGCCGCGCGCGTATTGAAGGGCCTGCTGCGAATCCCGGAAACTGTCCGAGCTTTGCAAACCGATGCGCGCAGCGTAGTTAAAACGCAACAGCAACGCGGTCAGCAGGACCACAACCAGCAGCACGACGATCAGCACAAATCCGCGGGAACGCTTCGATAACTTTCGATGTACTGTTTGTTTTAAATATGTTCTCATATCCAAAGAGATTACCTTATGAACGATTCACTTTCTCAAGGATGCTTCGTCGGCCGGTGACACTCGTAACCGTGCTGAACGTTGACGCTTGCGTATGTTCACCGTGTAAAGTGATGCTGATCCGAACGGCTTCGGGCGCCCGACAATTGTCAGGATTCCATTTCGACTGCCATTTCTCACCATCATAAAATTGCATTTGGATCGATCTCAGGTTGGTTGTCAGAGGTATCCAGTTTTTTTGGTCGCGCACCGTTTCCGGTTGTGATACCAAAGGCTGCTGACAATAAAAAAGCGCCTGTTGATCCGGCAGGTATTTATATTGGACATGCCAAATCTCGCAGGGCATCTTTCTATCGAAAAACAAGTTCGCCGTGGTGAGTATTTGTAGAATGACCCCCTCGCGGTCGTCCGTCGCGGCGGTGAGACAAACTGGAGTATCTACCGGAGCTTCGTTATTTTTAATGAAATCCCCAGGCAAGCTCGTTACCCTATCGGTGTAAGAGGGGATATAAAGACAGCGCAGTTGACGACTCATTTTACCGAGCAGCGACCGGGCTTCTTGCGTTTGAGTGAGTTTCTCCTGGCATTTCTGCACTGATTGAGACGTGGCAAAATGGGTACTATATACTATCGTGACCATCATAACAATAATAGCCAGGGCGATCAGTAACTCTATCAACGTCAATCCGTATGGCCGTATTTTATAGTTCACGGTAATTCTCTCTGAGCTACTAACGTTGCAAGCCGATAATGTTCATCCTGTCTGCCATTATGCCAACGAACGCTGGCGCAGACTTCGCGGAGAGAAGAGGTCTCGTTCTGCCGGTATCCTGTCGGTGCAAACGGTCTCACGTCCCTTTGCCAATGGAATATCATGCCGTCATGGGACAACGTACCGGATTCCGTCCCGAGAGGAGGGTATTCCGTAACCATGAGCTCTGCCAGCTTTTGCTGTGCCAACAAAACGGCCTGCGTGTGGAGGTTGGTTTGCTCCGTCGTCCTAATGCTGATCAATTGCAGACGCAGCAACGCTACCAGCGCGATCGCCACGACTGCCAATGCCGCCAATACCTCTAATAACGTAAAGCCTTTAAGTTTACTAACCATATAGTACCAAATTGACGAATTCCGAATTTACCCTCATCTTCTTCTCATCTACTCATTTACCCATCTTCTCTTTCAAATTCCAACTCTCGATATCCGAGTTCTCGCCATCGCCCCCGTCCTCCCCGTCGGCGCCATATGATTCCAGATCGTAATCCCTGCCATGCAGCGACGGCTGCAGGTAGATATACTTACGCCCCCAGGGATCTTCGGGCACCTCTTCCAGGTAGCCGTCGGGATTGTATCCCTTAACGCCCGGATTCTTCACCAGCGCTTCCAGGTTCTCCGAGGTAGTGGGAAACCGCCCCGTATCGGACTTAAACAGCGATAGCGCCGTCTGAATGTTTTTGATATCCACCTTGGCCTTCGTCCGCCGGGCCTGTTCCGGCCGATTCAAAATCTTCGGCATCACCAGCGTCGCCAGCAGGCCCAGGATCACAATGACAATCATCAATTCGATCAACGTAAAACCTTCGTCATAACGATGTATTTGCTTTTTCATCTTCAAATCCCTTACCACATTTGATTGATTTCAAAGATCGGCAGCAACGTTGCCAACACAATAAAGCCTACTATCAGACCCAGAATCAGCAGGATCGCCGGCTCCAGCAGCGACGTCAGCGAACGCGTTTGCACTTCGATCTCCTCTTCATACATAACCGCCGCCTGCAGTAACTGTTCTTCCACGTTCCCGCTGGCCTCCCCGATCGCAATCGAATGATAGAGCAGTGGCCCGAACAATCCCGTCCTGCGAATCGCCCGCGCGATCGTATCGCCGCGTTCGATCTGCTCCCGCACTCGTTCCAGTTTTCGTCGAATATATCGATTTTGCACCACGTCCCTGACAATCCCGAACGCCTCCAGTACTCCGATCCCACTGGCCAATAAACTGCCTAATGTTCGCGCCAGTCGCACCGCTTCTATCTGACGAATCAGCTTACCCAGCAACGGTACCCGCAACAGCGTTCGATCCCGGAGCATCCTGCCCCCCTCGCTCTTCAAATAGGTAACCAGAACGACCGTCAGCATCAAAAATCCTAGTAGGAGCAGCCATAGATACTTTTGTAAAAAACCACTTATCGCGATCAAAAACCGGGTTGGGCTCGGCAAACTTTGGTTCATATCCAGAAAGATCTGCGTCAAACTCGGCACTACGAACGTCATCAAAAACACCACTACGCCCACCGCTGCCACGGCCATCAACGCCGGATACGCAAACGCCGTTTTAAGTTTATTGCGAAACCGCAATTGCTTTTCCAGCATCTGGCCCAGTCGCGCCAATACTTCCTCTAACGTTCCGCTGATCTCGCCCGCTCGCACCAGGCTGACGTACTCCGCTGAAAATACCCCATTGAACTGCTGCAGTGCTTCGGCGAATCCCGATCCTGTATTCACCTGTTCGCGTACGATCTGGAGTATCTGGGCCAAGGGCCGCTTCTCCTGCTGTTCGATCAAAACCGCCAGTGCCGGCACCAACGGCATACCGCCCCGCAGCAGCGACGCCAATTGTCGGGTCGCCACACAGAGCTCCCGGAGTTTCACCCGTCGCGACAACTCATCCCTCGTCGCCTCGTCTTTGCCGCCTTGGCTGGGTGCGGTATGACGTTTTTGCTCATCGTATGTTTCGCTTTTAGAATATGGATGTACATTCAACTTCCGCTTGGCCGCTGCTTCTTTCACCTCCACGGTCGTCGTATCGCATCTCTCCGATGATGAATGGGATTCAAACCTTGGCATCGCTGCTTACCTTCTCCTCCGGAACACCGCTATCCTGCGTCACCCGCAGGATCTCTTCCACGCTCGTAATACCCGCATACGCCTTTGCCAGACCGTCGTCTCGCAGTGTGGACATCCCCTCGGCAATTGCGATCTGTTTGATTTGGTGGGCCGGCGCCTGCTTGACAATCAGTTCTCGCACGGCCTGATCTACGATCAGTAATTCAAAGATACCCGTCCGACCGAAGTAGCCTGTCTGCAGACAATGCTCACACCCGACGCCGGTGTAAAATTGCATATCGCTTTGCACCGGATGTTGTGGGATCGGCAGCAATGGCGTCATATCCGTCTCGATCCGACACGCCGTCTTACATTCCGGACAGATCATCCGCACCAGCCGCTGCGCCATCACTGCTTGTAACGACGACGAAACCAGATAAGGCTCTACGTGCATATCGATCAGCCGGGTAATCGCTGACGCTGAATCGTTCGTATGCAGCGTACTCAAGACCAGATGACCCGTCAGCGAAGCATGCACCGCGATCTCGGCCGTCTCTCGGTCCCGGATCTCGCCGATCATGATTACGTCCGGATCTTGTCGCAGGATGTGTCGCAGACAGTTCGCAAAGGTCAGATTAATTTTCGGATTCACCTGTGTCTGGCCCACGCCGACCAATTGATATTCAATCGGATCTTCCACTGTCAGGATGTTCCGCTCGTGGTTGTTCAGTTCGTTTATCACGCAATAGAGTGTGGTCGTCTTGCCGCTGCCTGTTGGACCCGTCAGTAAAAATATCCCGTGGGGTGTGTGGACCACCTGTTCAAATTGCTTTTGGGTCGTCTCGACAAAACCCAACTCCGCCATCGTCAAACCGGGTCCGCCTCGATCCAGCAGACGCAGCACTACTCGTTCGCCGCCCGATGTCGGAATGATCGACACTCGAATATCCAGTTCCTTCTGCCCGATCTTCACCTGGCATTGACCGTCTTGGGGCAGCCGACGTTCGGCGATATTGAGATTCGCCATGATCTTCAAACGCGATATCAACGCGGCCAACTGTGGTTTTGAAGGCGACGGTACATCTTGCAGCACCCCGTCGATGCGATACCGTACGGTCACTTGCTCCTCATAAGGCTCGATATGGATATCGCTCGCCCGACGGTGCACCGCCTCGAAGAGGATCGTGTTCACCAGCTTCACGATAGGAGGCTGATTGGCGATATTTAAAAGATCCTCCTGGCGGCTCAAGGGGTCGTCGGATTCCTCCTCCGATTTGCTTATGGTCTCGATGCCTTCGAATTCCGATCCCTCGTGCCCCTCCAGGTAGTAGCAGCGGCTGATGGCTTTTTCGATTTCGCTCGCCGAACTTAACACCCGAGGATAATACTCCCCCAGTACATTCAACACTGCATCATACGCTTCCACATTTAACGGATTCGCCAGGGCAATCGCCGGTGCGCCGTTTTCAGATGCGATGGGCAGTACCCGCTGCTTTTTTAGAAAGCCCAGCGGCAAATGCTGTACCCATTCCGGTTTCAACTGATCCGCCGATATCTTTGCCTGGTAGGGAATATCCCACTGGTCGGCTAAGGCCTGGGACAACTGCTCTTCCGTGCAGTATCCCTTTTCCAGCAGGATCTGACCCAGACTGACTCGGGGACGGCGCGTCTGCTGAATCCGCAGCGCCAGGTCCAATTGCTCTGCGGTCAGTTCCGTCTGCTGTAATAAAATCTGTCCCAGGGACTCGGTTGCCATCCTGTACCGCCTATTTCCATATCGAACCGGAATGTTTCATTTTGCTAAAAGCATCTTTTTTCATACGTTCGTTCAACTCTGAGGAGATCTCATCCTGTTTCTGCTGCGTAATCTGCGCCAGGTCCGTCTGACTGGTCAACACGTACGGCGTAATAAACAGAAGCAGGTTCGTTTTTTGAATTCGGTCGCGATTCAGACGAAAGAGTTGTCCCAATATCGGCAAATCCCCTAATAGCGGGATCTTTTCCACTACCGTTACCTTATCATCCCGAATCAAACCGCCGATTACGATCGTTTTGCCTTGCGGCATGGAGATCTCGGTCTTCAATTGTCGCGTTGCCGTCGTCGGCGTTTCCGCCGTTAATCCCGTCGCACTTTCGATTAACCGGGAAAACTTACTGTCAATCTCCAACTGCACCATCCCTCCCTGGCTCACGTGCGGCACGATCTTCATATCCACCCCCACGTCTTTATAGGAGATCGTCTTGATCACCGTCGGCGTCGCCGGATCCGTTTCCGTAATCCGCGACTGGGTCACATAGGGAATATTCTCTCCCACGACGATCTCCGCCTCCTGGTGGTTCGAGGTGAGGATATGCGGCGTGGACACTATATTGCCGCCCGTCTCTTTCTGCAAGGCGCCCAGGATCGCACCGATCCGCACATCGCCTCCCACTTCTTTGAACGCTCCTACTCCCAGGCCCCGTAAATCTCCATTGATCGAATCGACCCGGATACCGAAGTCTGTATATCCGAATCCCCGCACACTATCGGAGACCGCCTGGTCCAGGGTCGCCCAATCCACGCCGATCTGCGTCAGGTCATCTTCGCTGACCTCCAGAATCAACAGTTCCACCAGTACCTGCTCCCGCACGATATCCAGCTTATCGATTAATCCCGCGATGATCTTAAAGTCCGGCGGTGAGGCGTGAATGATTAACGCGTTGGTGCCCACGTCCGGATGGATATACACCTGCATCGCGGAGGGATTGGCAGCGCCTACTTGCAATTGGGCCAGCGACGCGGTCAGCGATTCCGCTACTTCTTTAGCCTTGCCGTTTTTCAGATACACCACCTGAACGTTATGCACCCCCGCCGGTTGCTCCACGTCCAGTTGCTGTACCAGATCGAAGACCACTTGCGTATCTTGACGATTGGCCGTTACCACCAGGGCATTGATACGCAAATCCGCCTGGATATGAACGGAGGGTTCGTCGGCAATGGGGGTCGGAACGCCCGCTCGACGCGGTCGCGACGATTGCAATTCGTTTGTGGTCATGATCTCCGTGATCTGTTTGCTCAAGACCGACGCCGACGCGTACTGCAAAGGGATCACCGTGATTTCCCGTTGGGCGCTGGGAATATCCAATTGCGCCACGATCCGGGCCAGGTGATGAATATTCGACGAGGTATCCGTCAGGATGATCGCATTCGTTCGCGAGTAGGTATCCATCTGGGCGCCCGTCGGTAGATGCGAACGCAGAATACGGCTCACTTCTTCCGCATTGGCATACCGTAAGGGCATAATTTGGGTTACCAGCGAATCGTCCAGCGGGATCGCGGACGGATCGCACCCCACTCGAATCGGCAGCTTATGCTGAGGGGCCTGAGCCCGAGGGACGATCTTGACGTGATCGCCGCTGGGGATCGCCGCAAAGCCCTTTACTTGCAATATCGATTCCAGAAAGCGATACAGATCCCCCAGTCGCATCTCCGTCGGAGATAAAACCGTGACCGGTCCTTGAATCTCGTCGGCGATGATAAATTTAATACCCGTGATCTTACTGATCGTTTTTAAAACAAAATGGATATCCGCCTGATCGAAATTCACCGTGATCATCTTATCCGCCAGCGGGGATTTCTCTAACGCGGCCAGACAGGACGGCGGCTCTTCGGTAAAATTCGACATCGCCGGATACGCCTCCTGATGCTTCTCGATCACGTCCAGCACCGGCGGACGTAACGCCGCCTTTGCCTCTTCGATTGGAGGAATCTTGTCATTTGGTTCCTGGATGGCCATCGTATTCGCGGATGCCATTGTATCGGAGGCGGATGCTTGCTCTTCCACCCTACCGCTTGGTTTTACTCCGTAGTCAAGGGAATGGCGTTTTAATATTTCTGCCGTCGCCGGATCGATTACCTGAGCGGAACTGCTCTCGGGGACCCTCACCGTATAAGCCGAATTCCGTGTCAACGCCGGTGGTTTCTTCTCCGGCTGACAGCCCGAAAAGAGCAAAATCCCTATTATGCCTATCACAACATGTCTCATAGTTCTGAACCTTTAGTCATTATTCGCCATTCGTCATTGATTCGTCATTCGTCATTTCTTGTCTGGCCCCTGACCACTCTCCCTTACCGTAACGAAAAACTCAGCGCCTCCCTCTTGCCGTTTCGGATCAGCTCCAGCACAATCTCCGGCTGCGTCTTCGCCTTGCGAAAGACCTGAAACGCCTTTTGTTTACTGGTTAATAACTGGCCGTTAACCCTCTGGATGATATCGCCGTTTTGAATGCCCAGTAATTTTGCCAGCGGGATTTCGTCCAGTTTGCTTATCTGCAATCCCACCGTTTGATTCTTTTGTACTGCCGGTTCTATGACGGCCTGGTCGAGTATGTCCTCCAGGATCTGAATCCGTCGAGCGTGGGGAGGCGGAGTGGGCGTTTGACGGCTCGCCGACTCCTTCGTTCCGGTTCTTACAGACGGAACCGCTTTTACGGTTGTTGACGGCGACCGGGAGGTTTCCAGCTTTAATATTTTTTTCTGACCGTTTTCCTGGAGGATCACCGCATCTTTACGGATACTGACAATCCGCGCTGCGCCCAGCGCATCCCCGATCTTATACACGTCCGTAAGTTTCTTTTGACGATCCTTTATGATGGCCATCGCCACTTCCGACGGGCCCGCTACCGTGCCTTGCAGTTCCAGATGTTGTTCCGCCGGTTCCGTGATTTCCTCTGTAGTCTCGACGCCGGTACGGCTTCCGGTCTTTTTGGGGGGACGGGTGTCTGCGGAATCGAAAATATCGTGTTTGATTATCTCATCCAGGTCTTTCTCCGAAAGTTCTTCTCTTTGTGCTGGTTGTGCAGATGGAGATTCTCCTTCCGCTTGGGCCTGTGCCGTTTCCGGTTCGGTAATATCAGGCTTGAATATTATCCGGATAACGATCCAGCCCAGGACCAAAAGCAAGGCTAAGTTAATCCCGTAAAGTGCCTTACGAATCGTCAGTCCTTTTCTCCTCTTGCTCTAAAATGAATTTGTACAAAATTGAGTTAGGCATGTATGATTTAAGAAAATCCCGAAAAGGATTTTTGTAAATAAGTTTGCAACATTCCAACATACAATAACTTGCGATTTGAAAAGAAAAAATTGGTTAAGAATTTTTTCTTTCCAAAGTTTGCCTAACCTCCATTTTGTAAAACTCTTGTACAGACATACCCTCTCTCACTTCTTTGTTATCGCCCGGTTGTCTCTCCGACTTAATGTGCCTAAGGCAGGCATACAACGGATAATATCACTGCCGGCGCCCCTCTGCAAAAGACGTGTTACTCGGATGTGATGGAAGTTTTTATCGGACGACATCTACCTGAATATACTTATGCCGAAGACAGAGCAGGTATTCGCCCATCCGTGAAATAATATCGGAGCAAGTTGCGCCCGTCGTATTCGCCGGATCGCTCTGCTCGGCGGCGCCCGGAACCAGGGCGACATTGGCACACGGTCCATTCAGATTGCTGGCGCCATAGATATCTGTCGAATCCTATCACTGGGCCGACCATACTGCACAAAACCCCCCAGCCACCTCTAAAACCAACGCCGGACCAATCTGGGCGGCCCAGTTGCCCGCCGCGGTTTACCTTTTTTACAAAACAAACCCATTTGCCGAACTCACTCTGTATGCGACTCAAACGCCTATGGAATTAAGGCAATCTAAACCGGGGAGGCTGGCAATGCACTGCTTTTAAATCCCGGTTCCCACAACTCCGTAAAATCCATTATTTTTTTCGGATCACGGTATAAGTCGTCGATGGTTCGATATTAACCGTGAGCACATTGGCGGCCATTTTATATTGAACCGGTTTAGTGGTCGAGTATCCGTTTTCGTTGCAGGCAATTACTGTTAACGGGTTATTGCTATTCTGTTTCAGCGTAACAGACACTTGGTACTTTTCCACGCCCCAGGGCGCCGATCCCGTATTGCGGATGGCGCCCTGCAAACCGCCCGGTTCCGAGGTTTCCCAGCCGTAAGGCTGATCGATGGTCATACATTGAATGAGTAAGTTTTCCGAATCGGCTATCGGTTTGTCATCCAGTGCAACAATCATCACGGTCCCGTAATCATTTTTCATATCGATGGCGACGGTATCCAGTGAAAGAGGCCCCTTACGGCCCAGGAACCCGGCAGCACCCTGAGCTTTGGGAGTGTTCATCGTGACAACTCCGACGCCATAATCCCATTTGAGTTCGTTGGTGATACTGGTAATGGTTTTCGCGGTTCGATTAATATGTTTGCTTAAGTCCATGATTTGGGATTGATCCAGACGTCCATCGAAATTTCGGGTAACGCGGCCGACATAAAATGCCATAGGATCAATCGACTGTATTAACGGTCCGGTTTTAACAGAGCCATCGGGAATCTGCGCGGCCCGAAACTGATCGAACGCCGGTCGTACATACGCCGCAGAGCCTTTCAGATCGAATAAATCTTCCACTCGGAGATTTTCGGTGACCACCGCCGGGGCTTCCTGAACGTATCCCCGCCGATACACCAAAGCCGCCGCGTAATAGCTGCCCAAGGCAGCAGGATCGTTAAGTTGGAATTTTCTTACGCTTTGATCCCAGGAGGAACAACCAAGGGCAAAATGAAAGATCCCGTCCATTCCCAACAACGAGCCATACGTTGCCGTCAGGAATGCACTTTCGGCACGATACATATTCGGCATCGGCCAACCGATCTCCGTAATGATGTTCGGGAATCCGACCGTCTCTACGTACGGTAGAGGATTGGTATGTTGCAGTGTGAGCGCCGATTGGCTTTGAAACGTATGGCCGGGACGTATGGAATAACCGGCTCCCTCTCCTTTATGATTATGATCGAAATACCCATGCCGGTCGATTATGTCGCCCGCCGTATAACAATATCGCTCCAAGGCATCCAGCGTGTAGGCATCGGCTGTATGCCAGTTCCCGCACGATACCAAGCCTTTATAACTACAATCCTTGCGAAAATATTCGATAGCCTTTAGATAAAATTCACGCATATTAGCCGTCAGGAAACGCACTTGATCCGTAATCCGTTTTCGATTGGCTGGATTGCGGTTCAAGCCGTCGGTGGTCATAAACCAGGCGTTCAATAATTCCATTTTCCCTGCCCGAGGATTATCTCCCTCCACTCGAAGTCCTCCCCAGGTACGGACGGCATTCTCAATCGAATCGTATTTCTTTATGAGCCATCGTCCGTATAGAGACTTCAAGGTTTCCCATCGTTTGGGCGGAGCGTTTTTCCGGTTGAAGGTAAAGAAAAAGTGGCTGTCTTCATTCTGAATTTCCAGCATGGCCACAGCCGGATCGCGACCCAATGCCATACCTGTATAGGGATTTACGGTGGTAAGTAATTTATGGGCCCAATCGAAATAGACTTTTTGCATGTCTTCATCGAAAAACAACAGCATGAACGGCCAGCGATTGCCCTGCTTATGCCAAGGATCCAACCGAAACCAGGCGGGAAAATAAAAACTGATTTTGGTATAGATGCCTTCCTGTTTCATAGCCCAGACCATATGTTGCAGTTTTTTCAGTCGATTCATATTTACTTCTGGATCGGTACTGCCGTAAATGCCGCCATGCAGACGAATCATGTTTACTCCGCGCTTGGCGAGGAGTTTGGCCAGATAGATATGCGAGGAATCATCGAGCATCCAGATCCCCGGACCGGCGTTCACCGCCCAGAATTTAACCTTGCGACCGTTTGCCAGGAAAAAGTCGTTTCCCCGGGCCTGCACATAGCCCGTCTGACCGGCCACGGTTTCATTCAAATAACGCAAATCAAGTATGGCCTCGGAGCGAAATTCATCCGTGTCGGGTTCCCAGGCAAAATAACCGGGATTGGCTTTGCCGGTTTTTTCACCCGGCTTCAGGGCGCCGCGCGGTACAAACGGTTTCGGGGCAAATACAAAACAATCCAATCCGCCGTGATTGTGGTTGGCGCTATGGAATTTAAATCGAATCGAATGATTCCCCTGTTTCAGGGGGACGGAGCCGGCATAATTCCAGGAAATAAACCGCATATCCGGTTTGCCGTCCGTAGCAATATTGAGATTTTCAATGGCGTTATGGAGATTTACTTCTGTCCAGGCCCCGTTGTCCAGACGATACGATAATCTGGGTTGGGCAACCGAATTGGCTCGAATCCAAAAGTGATACTCACCAGCCGTTTGAACCTGGAATGAATAGAACGCTTCCGGCGGCGAACCGGATTGGAAATGAGATAACCACTCGTTTCCCGACAAACTGTCTTTATTCACGCTATCATACCAAGGATGTCGCTGCATTGTGTGTTGTCGGGCACTTTCCCCTTCAATCCAGATATACTGTGCGGAAGCGATCGAACCAATGTACAAAGGTAAAAAACAGACAAGTGAAAGGATACATGTTTTATTCATTATAATTTGTCTCCATCCAGTATAGTAGTATATCATGTCATAAACATCGGGCGATAACAAGAAAATATGCGTCAGAATCGTACTAAACATTAAATTTGAGGAAATAGAACAAGTCGTAATCCAATCTAAATTTTTGTGTTATCGTGATTTTACTATAATCGTGGGGGTATGTCGTATCGGCACATGCGTAACCATAAAGTATGGCAATCTCAGGACAGAGTTGTTGCGTACTCTTATTCTTACAATTGGTTTCCGCTATTTTCAGCATAATTTTCTTCATTTTTCTGATGAGGATTCGGAAACTATCTTTATAGATGTTCTTGTCCTTTCTTGCCCACGGAAATCACACTGGCTGCATCCATCGCATACTTTGCTTTCTTATCAATCTGGGTAGTCAGGTAGCTTAGCGGCAGCCGATCGCTTTGGGGAAAACTAATGATAATTCGTCCCACTTTGAACAACCGAAGAATAACATCTTCGGTGTCTATGCTGATCCGAAAATCCTTCCTTTGAATCCCTCTCTCACTTTCAGAAAGTCCTCTTTGGATATCCAACCTATTGGGGACTATGACGATATACTCAAACAATCCCGCGATCCAGATTAACCGCAAGAAGAAAAATCCCACGTAACCCATTAAAATATAGCCGAGCGGATCGACTTTAATCCCCAGGTGTTTGAATGTTCCAAAGAAATGTAAAAACACATCGATCCCCATGAGCAAGAGGATTAAACACAAAGCCATCAGGCTGATGATGAAAAGCAAAACCCGGGTAGGGGTTAGCTTAAAAATGACCACGGCGGCGTTAATACAAAGAAATCCAAAAACAATCCCGCCCATGGCCCGATGGAGAGGTAAAGCAATGGTTCCATCAGGAATGGCCCAATTTATCAGATACCCGATAACACCACAAAGTATGGTTATGAATATTGTGGGTACAAAGAGAATCAACCACGTCCAATCAAAGGTAGTCAACCATACGTTTATATTCCGGTCTTGGCGCAACTCGTTGTCGCGGGCGATTCGCGTCCGGATACTCTTTGTCTGTTTCAGGATCACGCCGATAACGAGGGCGGTAAAAGTAATCCCGAAAACAATATAGGAGGCAATCATCTTAAGCGACATCCAGGAAAACTCCCCGCTGTTAACGTTGGCTCGGATATTTTGGATCATATAATAATATCCCAGAAGAATAACCGCCCATAAATCGGAAAAAAGGAGAGTTATTTTCAACCGATATTTCCGAGCAGGCAACACCACTCCTTCATCTCGAAATCCCTGAAGCTCTGTTTTTGGTTCCGGTTTAGGAAACGTCCTTTGAGAGGGCGCCGATCTTTCTGCAAGCATTGATCCTATGTGATTTTTCTCGTTCATGATTTCATTCCTTATTTATTTGTTACTTCTATCTTTCCTGAGTGCAAGCAATATGCCAAATAGGGCAGAAGGAATGTAATGCATTGTAATTAAAAGATTTACAATAATTTCAGCGTCAATAAAATAACATAGAAAGTAACACTATTCGCTATAC
>CAZNQT010000002.1:0-30961 GCA_964574885.1 uncultured Pirellulales bacterium | reverse complement strand
CCAAAGCAGTGGATCGGTTGCTGGCCGACCAGGTGCAGAATCAAGGCGATACTCCCCTGTGTCTGATTGTGGCCGACAGCAGCCCGCATGTGACCTGGGAGCCGAACCAGATCTATGATCCTGCCACCTTGAATCTACCGCCTTATATCGTCGATACTCCAATCACCCGGAAGGCGATGGCCAACTACTTCCAGGATATTACCACCATGGACAAAAATGTCGGTACGGTTCGCTCCATGCTGGAACAATACGGTATCGCCAAGGATACGCTGTTTATCTATACCACCGATCAGGGCGCCGAGTGGCCTAAGGCCAAGTGGACCCTATACGATTCCGGGATTCACGTGCCTTTCCTGGCGGTTTGGCCGGAAGCAATCCCAGGCGGCACGGTGAGTAAGGCCCTGGTTTCCTTTGTCGATATGACGCCGACTTTCATTGATATAGCGGGAGGTCAACCGCCGGCAGGATTGGACGGTAAAAGCTTTTTACCCGTGTTACTCGGCCAATCGCAAACGTTTCGCGATGCGATCTACGCTACCCACACGGCCGATGGCAACATGAACGTGTTTCCGCAGCGATGCGTTCGCGATACGCGGTATAAATATATTTTGAATCTCAACCCGGAAAACCGCTGGACTACGCACTTCACGAAGGTTTCGGGAATTCCCGAAAGTCATAAGAACGTCTGGGATAGTTGGGTGGAAAAAGGCAGAACCGATCCGCAGGCCGCCCGGCTCGTCAACCTGATCGAACACCATCCCGCGGAGGAATTATACGATACGCGGAACGATCCCTATGAACTCGACAATCTCGCTGCCCAACCCGAAATGAAATCCACTCTGAAAACACTACGTACAAAACTTAAACAGTGGCTGACCACCCAGGGAGAATCATTTCCCGACAATTTGCACACCGGTTAATTGAGGACATAAACTCGGCTTTGGCCGGGGGTGAGTAAGTCGTAGAGTTCGCGGACCTTGCCGTTGTAGAGTCGGATGCAGCCTCGGGAGGCGGATTTGCCGATTTCCTCGGGTTTAATGGTACCATGGATACCGAATCCCGTTCTCCCTTTGGCGGATCCTTTGATACCTTTGAGCCGAATCCAGCGCTCGCCGAGCGGATTTTCCGGATCGTCCGGCTCGTAGTGCTTGTGGGTATCCGGATCGGTCCAGGCCGGATTGGGCTGTTTGAGTTCGACGAGCCATTCCCCGGTCGGGGTATCACGCCCGGGTTTGCCGAGCCCGACTCGATAGGTTCGTACCAGCAGATCGCCGAGATAGACGCTCATGAGGTATCGTTTGCGATCGACGACGACATTAAAGGGGCCCTGCACGACTTTGATCGTGGCGCCGGCGCCAATGGAGCGGGCATTTTTAATGTTGTTGATGCGCATAATCAACTCATAGGGGATGAGGTATTTCTTCTGAATCTGGACGAGCAGTTCCCCACTCGCCACTTTATGATTTTTACAGAAGGGATCGTCTTCGTAGATATTGCGGGCGAAGAGCCAGTGGTTGGAGGCTTCGTTGAGCATGTTTCGGGCCTGCATTTCCATTTCCGGGGTCAGACCGAGACGAACGGCGTCACTGAGGTATCGGGCGGCCTGGAAGTATTGTTTGTTATCACAGGCCTGTTTTCCCTGAGTAAACGCATTTTCGGCCTCCGGAGAAATCTTAAACAGGATTTTCGGTTTTTCAACTTTTTTATGGTCGTTGACGACGGGTTGCTTTGCAAGGGGAATTTTTTGCTGGGACTGGGAGGTAAGATTATTCACGGAGGCGTTGTTAGTATTCACCAGAGGGGGATTGTGCTGCTGTTGGTTTTGGTTGGCCTGATTATCGCCCGTATCGGTAGGCGCGGTTTTATCCTGGTGACTTCGCCACCAAAGAACCACTACTACTACTACAATTACAATCGCTGGCAAAATGTAGCGCAGTGAACTGTTTCGCTTTCTTCCGAATCGTCTAGCCATTCTCAGCTCCCGTTATACTCTCTGAGTGCTTTGCTTCCAGTAGAATTAGTGTAACGACTAAATTATAAAAGTCACAGGTTTTTTTTAAAACGTAAAATTTCCCGGTCGGTGACCAGCATATCAACCGGTAGATCCGTCGGATCGACGGGGACTTCCGGCAGTAGTTGTTCGTGAAAAGCGAATCCGCAACGGCAGGCCTGGAGGGTGGGGTCAGCGAGGAAGCGGTCGTAGAATCCACCGCCGCGACCGAGTCGGTTTGCCTGAGTATCGAAGGCCAATCCCGGTACTACCACCAGATCAATCTCCCCTGCCGGTACTATTTCCGTCTGAATCGGATTTCGTAATCCGAAGCGGTCCTGTTCGCACTCGGCGTCGAGCTTCGTGAAGCGAACGGACGCCATTTTGCTATCGTCCCATAACACTTTCGGCACAAGAACGGTTTTTTCTTCGGTAAAAGCGCTTTGCAGAGCAAAAGTCGTTTCGATTTCGCGTGCGAGGGACAGAAACAGCAAAACGACGTGCGCCCGACGGAATTCCTCGGTCGAACAGAGATTCGCACAGGCAGCGCGGCTCTTTTGACGCAACTGAGCTTCGGAAAGCTGCTTGAGGGTTTGTTTTATCTGTTCGCGTAGGCGATGTTTTTTCATTCGGATATCCGTAACTCGTTTAATAATAATGCTTTATGGAAAATCCTACATCTTAGAACTTACTTGTTTTTTGATTAGCCTATCCTGGTCGTGAAGGTTTGGCAAGGTCTGTGTCGATGAATAAACGAAAGATGCTAAATCCATTTTTACATTACGCCCACGACCATCCTCGCAAGCTGATTGTGGATATTCATTCTTATTGCAATGCGCGGTGTACGATGTGCCCATATCCCCGGCTATCCCGAAAGCAGAGTCAAGGACAGATGGATCCGAGCCTATACCAGGCGATCGTGGATGAGTTGAGTCAGTTGGGACAGGATCACAAGTTTGTCCCTTTATTGACGTACTGCTATATGGGCGAGCCCTTTTTATCGGACCGGGTACACGAATATGTACGGTACGCGATGGAGCGAGGGATCAATGTGTATTTGAATACAAATGCCTCACTGCTGAGCCCGGCGAAAACCCAGGCACTGCTGGCAACGGGATTCGCAGGGCAGATCAATATCAGCGTGCCGGGGATAACCCGTGAGGTCCATGAGCGGATTACGGGGCTGGATTACCCAACAACGATGGCTAATATTCTCTACCTGCTGGCTCACTACGAGGCGCAACGGATATTGATCCGGGGGGTAGATGACCATTGGCCGGAAGGAGAAAAAGAACGTTGGCTGGAATATTGGGAGGATAAAGGCGTTCAGATCGAGTATTTGGCGCCGATCAGTCGCTGCGGAGGAATAGGTCGGCTGTTGCCGAAGAAACTGAAACCGAAACAGACGGTACGGCTGTACGGCTGCAACTGTCATCATCCCCTGGTGGAAATGGTAATTCTGTACGACGGTCGGGCGGTGATGTGCTGCCAGGATATGGATCGAGAGTTAATCTGGGGTAACGTGGCGAAAGAGGGGTTGTCGGGAGTCTGGAATTCCGCCATTCGCCAGGAAGCTATTCGCAAACTCTACTGCGGTGAGCCGGTGACTAAAGAGTTTTTATGCGCGCGTTGTGAACAAGCCATGACGAGACCGGAGATGATGCAGATGCTGCTGCGGAAAGGCTGGCAGAAGATCACTCGACGGAGACCCAAGGAACTACAATCAGTCTAATCAGGCTGGGAAGGATGATATATTCGGACTTTGGAGGCGAAAGTGAGGGCAAAGCCGTCTCAGCGTTTCGTTAAGTCCTTTAATAATAAAAACTTAAAAAAACTCCCCTAAAATCGCCATTTCCTGATTCAGATGCCGGCCGGACGGCTCCGATAAAAACCGATAGAATAATGTTAGATAATATTTCATCAAGGAGCTGGATAGATGCGTGTTCTTATCGTAGAAGATTACTTGATAAACCGGCAAATGTTAGTCAAGTTGCTATCCCCCTTTGGCGAAACCGAAGTCGCAGTGGATGGCAAGGAAGCGGTCGATATATTCCATAAGTCGCTGGTGCGGGGCGAGCATTATAATTTGATCTGCATGGATATTATGATGCCGGAGATTGACGGGTACGAGGCACTGACGCAAATCCGGCAACTCGAAGCGGAACACCACGTCGCCCCGGAGGATGTGGTCAAAGTGATCATGACCACGGCGGTGGATTCCCCGAGCAGCGTGGCAGAAGCGGAGTCGCTGCGTTGCGACGGTTACCTTTTAAAACCGATACGAAAGATAAAACTAATTGAGGAGTTGCAGCGACTGGAACTGGTCCCGGCTGACGTGCTGGGGTAACTCGCATCATTATTCACTTTCACGAATCACAGGAAGGACCTCGTCGCCTTCCCTTTTTTTTGTTCCTGATCCCGGACGAAGAGAAACTGGACCTCTCCCACTTTCCGGATGAGTTTATTGAGTTCTAATCAAATACAGGTACTTATAAGGTCGCAATCTGCGACCTCAAAACCACAACGGCGGGTGGCATGGCTACGCGCAGCTTAGCCATGCTATTATGGTTTGAAGGAGCCCAAATCAGTAAAACTGCATGGGCTAAGAGCCCATCCTACCGAGCTACAAAACCAAAAGATTTATATCATAATGTTTTAAGCAGAAGGCTGATCCTTCGATTTTCATTGCACTACAGCCGGACCATGCACACGATTGACCGGTCATCTCGATTGTCTTGGGCAGACTAATATTGCTCCTGTAATTATTTTCATCAAGCCAATTTCGCATCCTATGTAAAATTGTAACCTGATGATCAGTTTCTATTGAGACTCCTTTTGGGCTATCCCACTCGCGAAGATCTAATGGAGCAAGAAGTATGTCATATTCTGAACTTCCAGACATCTCCCAATACATCTCTTTGCTTCGGTCTGCTTCATAATATACTATCGTTCCACAACGGCCAGAAGCATTCATGTAAAAACTGAAACTTTCATGAACCGTACTCATTACATTATCTTTCGTTTGGGTTTGCCGAACAAGTTATTATATGCGTTTGCTTTCAACATCTACTATGATATTAAAAATCATATGACAGACAAAATAATAATGTTTAATGCACTCTAACAAAACTATGGTCTCGAATGGTCGTCATTCTGAGCGCAGCGAAGAATCTTATTCTTTTTAGCCGAGTTGATACCCTTCGCTTCACTCAGGGTGACACAAGGGAAGTTTTAAAGTGCTCAAGCCATATAAACTGGTATGGTTTTAAGTGTAGGGCCAATTCGTTATCGGCGAGGGAATATGATTCCTCGGTTATCAGATCGCGCCAGGTGGTTTTGGTGGGCAGTGCCCACCCTACCGGAATAGAACCATCGATTCGGACGATTTGGGTTTGGTCGGTGACGTTATGGAGGGTCAGGATGGTTTGTTGGCCATCGGTGCTGGTGCGGAGGACAGCGAAGAACGAATCGCCGAGGTTGAGAATTTGTTGGGTGGCGTTGGGATGGAATGCTTTCTGATTTCGGCGCAGGTGGATCAGATGGCAGTAGCGTGTGAATACTTGGGACCGCAACGAGGTTTTGTCTTGAATTTGCGATTCCACCTCGGCAAGTTGTAATTTTTCGCGGTTGATGGTGCGTGCGTGGCCGGTTTGCCGGACGCCTGCGGGCCAGCCGCGGGAACCGAGCAGGGAATGGATATAAATCGCGGGCATACCGCGCAGGACAAGAGCGATACTTTGCGAGAGCAGAAAGCGGCGGACTTCAATTTCCGGATCGGTCGGTTGGTTTGGATTATTCAGCGCGTCGAAATAATTAATATTTAACTCGTAGGGGATGGGATTGCCCTGCTGATCGTTTTTCGAAGAGACTCGACCGCCGTGCTTCTCGGCGAGGGCGACGAGTCGGTTAAATTCCGATTCGGAAAGAATATCCGCCGCGGGGCGGACGCCGATGCCGTCGTGCGAGGCAGTAAAATTCAGAAACGTAGTACGATCCGAGGGCGGTTTGAGAGTGGCGGCCCAGCGAGTCAGATGGGCGGCGTTTCGGGCGGTCAGGGTATGCAGCACCAAAGGCGACAGAGAAAAATTATAGACCATCTGGGCTTCGTTCGTGCCGTCGCCAAAATAGGATATATTGTCCTCATGCGGGACGTTGGTCTCGGTGAGTAGGATGACGTACGGCGCCACGATGTCCAGCAGGTCGCGCATGAGTTGCACGACGGCATGAGTTTCGGGTAGATGTGCACAAGTAGTACCCAACCTTTTCCAAAGATAAGCGATGGCGTCGAGGCGGATAACCCGGGCGCCCCGGGACACGTAGAACAACAGGATGTCCAGGAATTCCAACAGCACGTTAGGGTTGGCGAAATTCAGGTCGATCTGATCGGCGCTGAAGGTGGTCCAGCACCAGACCGGCCCCTCGGCGGCATCAAATTTATGCAGCAGCGGGGACGTGCGGGGCCGCAGAACGGAAGAGATATCAGTATCAGGATCGAGGGTAAGGAAGAAATCGCGATACGCCTCGTCGCCGGCGAGAAATTTCTGGAAATACTCACTCGATGCGGAAGCGTGATTAAGAACCAAGTCGAAACAAAGATCGAAATTTTCCGCTAGTTTTACCACGTCGGCCCAGTCGCCGTTGGGGGGATTGACACGTCGATAATCGATGATAGAAAAACCGTCGTCGGAGGAATAGGGGAAAAACGGCAGCAGGTGCACGACGCTGATGACCTCACGGAGCCGATCGCGACAGAACACACCCAGCGTCTGCAAAGGCGGAACGTCCGATTCCTGCAGGTTGTCCGCGTAGGTGATGAGCATCACGTCCTGCTCGCTGAGAAACGACGGTCCGGCAGTTTTATTCCGGGCGGAATAACGTTCCAGCAAGGTTTCGACTTTAGCTGCAAGAGCAGACGTCTGATTCGGGCCGTACAAACGGCGGATTTTAGCGATAACCTGTTTTGAAATCATATCGGGGCATACTCTCACACGTTTTATTCATATTTAGGTTGACGGAGCCAATGCGTCCCCTGGCATTCATATCCGCATATCTTACTATTTACAACCATAAATCCAAAATAATCTGGTCAGGTGAAATTCTCCCGTTTGATGCGTAATCGAAACGAACAAGTTTCGCAGGTGTGGATTTCCGCAGCCGATCCGGGAGTGCAGCCGGTCCTCATAAAATACAAATTCCCAGGCTAAAATTTTCCCCTCTTATGATTAGAGATCGTCTTATGTACTGAATGCTCAACCGGGTTTATACTGCGAGCGAATTCGAGGGCCAAACCGGAAATGGAAACCAAGGAAACAAAACGATGGCGTCAAGTCCGGCGGGGGGATAAAACCGCTGCTGCAGAGATGTTAAACCGGCATTACGGGGCCGTTTTTAATTATCTCTGGCGGCTCTGCGGGCACGAGCACACAGCCGAAGACCTCACCCAGGAAACGTTCCGGAAAGCCTGGGTGAAATTAAGATCCTGCCGAGGCGCCTTTAAGACATGGATTCACACCATCGCCTATCGCACGTATGTGGACTGGCTGCGTTCCAACGGGCACGCCAAAACCGTGACGACCCCCTGGTGGGAAGATATGATCGAACCACAATCCGGGCCGTCGGAGAACACCGAGCAGAAGTTACTCGCCGCAAAGCTGCATCAGGCCGTTGCTCGTCTGGATGAGGAACAAAAGCAGATTGTGCACCTGCGCTATTATCAGGGATTTACCATACGGGAAACCGCCCGGATCCTGGCGGTTACTTCCAAGACCGTAAAAAATCGTTTGCGCGCGATTCAAACTATACTCAGATCTGAGATGAAACGCTAACCCAAACCAACAAACAGGAGACTATCATGAATACGGAAAATCCCATGGACGAAATTTTACGTAACGTCGGTTCTCGTCAACCGCGTCTGGAACTACGGGCCAGGTTGCAAGCGGACTTATCCGAGGCGAAAATTCAACCGCGTCCCTCTCGAATCCGAGAATGGTTCGCACCTACAGGGCATGGTGTTTCGTACCGTCGGATCGCACTGGCCGCGGCGATCGCCATCGCCTGTTTGATGCCCATCACCTACGGCACAGCCAAAATCATTAAAGCCAAATTCTTCCCCGTTGAAGAATACTCCTATACCTACGAAGAAGAAACCACCGACAAAACGGAAGACGGCGCTATCAAAAAAACCGTGAAAACACATACCTACGGGGTGAAAAGTGTCGTGGGCGGAGATGGGATCGAATCCGAAGTGGAGGCGAAAAAGAAAGTGGCGGAATTTGCCGAACTCTATCGACAGGGTAAGGCCCGACAAATCAAACCCAATGTCTGGCAGGTCACTCTTTCCAACGGAGAAGAGTTTGCCATGGGCACGCAGCATCCGGAACTAATCGGCATGGATCCGGCGGAAAAGGAAAAAATCCTAAAAAAACAGTTTGATGAGATCGACCAACTTCGCCGAGAGGGCAAATACGAAAAAACCTATCTGAAAGACATTGAAATCAACGGCAAAATGGCGCCTTTCTACGAATACCGTTACACGTTATCGAACGGCAAGGTAATTACCCTGGGCGGCGCTGACGAACCGGATAGTCATTCCGGACAGAACGATGCCCACTAACCCATTTACACATTGAATACGCCGTTTGAACGAAACACCCGATAAGGCCGGTTCTTACGAATCGGCCTTATTCTCTGCGCCGAGCGCCGGTTCATAGCCTTTACTTTAAGAGCAGCCTTGCTATACTATTTGTTTTCGTTGCGCTAACAGATGTGGAACTGATTACTAACACGCAATGGAAGGTGGACGTATGGCAGGAAAGCGGAAAACGGCGATCACGCCGACGAGACAGGACGATTACGCGGAATGGTATCAGCAGGTGATTCGCGGGGCGGAACTGGCGGAGTCTTCGCCCGTTAGGGGGTGCATGGTGATCAAACCGTGGGGCTATAGTCTCTGGGAAAATATGCAGCGGGTGCTGGATGGGATGTTCAAGACAACGGGGCATCAGAACGCCTATTTCCCGCTGTTTATCCCGATGAGCTTTTTACAGAAAGAGGCCCAGCACGTCGAAGGATTCGCCAAGGAATGTGCGGTGGTGACGCATCATCGACTGGAGGCGGACGCGGAAGGAAATTTGAAACCGGCGGGCAAGCTGGAAGAGCCGCTGGTTGTGCGGCCGACATCGGAGACGATCATCGGGGCGATGTTCGCTCGCTGGGTGCAGTCGTATCGGGATCTGCCGCTGCTGATCAACCAGTGGGCGAACGTGGTGCGGTGGGAGATGCGGCCGCGATTGTTTCTGCGGACCACGGAATTCCTGTGGCAGGAACGTCACACGGTGCATGCCACGCCCGAAGAAGCACAGGCGGAAACAATGCAGATGCTGGAGGTGTATGCTGACTTTGCGGAAAAGTACATGGCCATGCCGGTTATCAAGGGAGAGAAAACGGAATCCGAACGCTTTCCCGGCGCCGTTTCGACCTATTGCATTGAAAGCATGATGCAGGATCGTAAGGCGCTGCAGGCGGGGACGAGCCATTTCCTGGGTCAGAATTTCTCGAAGGCCTCGGAGATCAAATTCCTCAGCGACGAAGGTCAGGAGACCTACGCCTGGACAACGTCGTGGGGCGTTTCAACGCGCCTGGTAGGCGGTTTGCTGATGACGCATGGAGACGACGACGGTCTGGTGCTGCCGCCGAAATTGGCGCCGCTGCATGTGGCGATCCTGCCCGTACTGCACAAAGATACGGAACACAGCAAGATTCTGGAATACTGCGAACGGTTGGCGCAGGAGCTGCGCGATGTCAAATTCGATGGTTGTTCGGTAGCGGTGGAGGTGGACAAGCGCGAGCTGCGCGGCGGGGAGAAGATGTGGAACTGGGTGCGCAAGGGCGTACCGATTCGAGTGGAGATCGGGCCGCGGGAGGTGGAAGGCGACAGCGTATTTATGGGTAGGCGCGATAAAGATACTAAGGATCGCGCCAATATGAGTCGGCAGGAATTCGTCGGCACGATCGCCCAGCAACTGGCGGAAATTCAAACAAACCTGTTTGAACGGGCCAGGGCCTATCGCGAAGAAAACACTCGTAAGATCGAGACGAAAGACGAGTTTTACGATTACTTTACGCCGCAGAATAAAGACAAGCCGGAGATTCACGGCGGCTTCGCCTCGTGTCACTGGAACGGCAGTAACGACGTGGAAGCGAAGGTCCAGGAGGAACTCGGCGTAACGATTCGCTGCATCCCACTGGAAACAGACAACGAACCGGGGCAATGCGTCATCACCGGCCAAGACAGCCCGCGACGGGTAATTTTCGCCAAATCGTATTAGATCAACCGATATGCTCGATCAGCGCCGCTACGTGGGTGCTGACCAGCGTGAGATAATCCAGATCGAGATGGGAAAACGCCGTCTGGTCGTTGCCGTTGTCAATATAGATGACGCCATAGGCGCCGGTCGGCGCCATGATCGGAGCCGCCATCGCGGAACGCAGATATTCAGCGTTGGCAAGAGTCGAATCGGGCGACGTGGCCGCATCGACAATATTCGGCAGCAGTACGTACGTCTCCCCCTTCATCGCTTGCTTGACCAGGCTGCGCCCGACCAGATCGTTGAGCGTCACCGAGACGCCGCCTCGACGGATACCGCCGTGACAGGTGAGCGGCCCTTCGGTCATCTCGCGAAAGCCCGCCCACACGTGATACGCTTCATATTGATCGAGCAGAATCTTGGTCAGTTCCACCAGCAGAGTTTCCTGGTCCTCCAGCCGACAGAGTCGCATCATCAATTCGTATAAATCTTTGATGCGCGCCGGGACCAGTTGGATCATATGTTCCGGTCTGCGCGCAGTTTCTTTGCCATAGACGCTGGGGACGGCTTCGGACGCGCCGATCAGGGTATCCCCGAGATCCATAGTCATATCCTGATTCGTATCCGACGAAGGACCTTCATACTGATCCAGATGCACTTCGATGGTAAAGTCGCCGATCCGGATTATATCTCCCTCGTGTAGCGGCAAGGTGGCGACCGCCCGATTATTTACCACCGTCTGGTTGGCGGATTCCAGGTCTTTGATCAACCAGCCGCCGTCTGGCGTCGTGTAAATCACGGCGTGCTGACGGGAAACGGCCCGATCGGGCAGGAAGACCTGACTCTGGGGCTGGCGACCGACATACACCGGCCCCTCCGTGAAATTCAAATCGTTGACTAACGAATGACCTCGTTTAATTAGTAATCTCATAATTCATCCCGCCTGATACCATCAATCCTTGAATCTGAGAATGTGTTATCCTATCTACATGTATAGTATAACCGATATTTCAACGCCTGTCAATGAATCCAATTTTTAACGAGACAAAGACCGGCTCATCGGTTATATATAAAGTTGCTTACAATTCGTCGTCTCGTTACAAAAAGGAATATGATTATGGAAGAACTGATTTCGATGGCCCAACAACTGGGTAAAAAGTTGGCCGCCCACGAGCGGACCGCCAAACTCAAAGATGCCCAAAAAGCGATAAACGATGATCCGCAAGCCTCTCAACTGGTTCAGGAGTATCAAAAGCAGGTCGAAAAGATTCATAAACTCGAGCAAGAAGTCAAACCTATCGAACCGGAAGACAAACAACGGCTGGCTGAATTAGAAACCCAGATTAGTACCAACGCTCTAATCACCGAGCTAACTCGCCGCCAGGCTGACTTCGTCGAAATGATGCAGAAAGTCAAACAGACCATCGACAACGAACTGCTGGTGTAAGCCGGCACACCGGGATGAAATAGAGTACTGCCGGCGCGGTTTGATTCTTATCATGTAGGTGTATTTATACACTTTTTCTCGCAGAGACAAGTGCTCTCAATTTTCCTGATGCCCTTCCATCACGTTTCGGGCGTCGTCCATTTCAAATGAGTACTTGCGACGCAGACGGCCGAGTTGTTCGGTGGTATCCACGTCGGCAGGTAGCTTAAGCTCCGTGATAAACCGTTCCAACGGGACGCCGGAAATTTGTGAGAGTTCCTGCAGGGAACGCTGGCCCAGCCTTTCGATATGGATTTCACTACTTTCATTTGCACGACGACCTTGCTCTTGGGTGTTTGTCTTCACTTGGGAATTGACCCATATCAGACTGCCTGCCGCTCCCGCCGTCAACAACAGGAAAACAATCAAACCATAAATCAAACGTTTACCGTAGGGCACTTTCGCCCGGTCCCAGAAACTCGCAACCGTGCTGCATACCCACGCCCAGTGTAGCCAGACGTGCACCAGGACCAGCGCCAGCGCCGAGATCGCCAGGTAAAAATGTACCTGCCCATAATCATGCCGGTCCCAGCCCCACAGCAGCATCTCTATCCCTTTGGCGCGACCGTGTCGCGGGGGTAAAATGTAATGAATCAAACATCCCGTCCACGCCAGCCCCACAAACGCCGCCAGCGTTAACACGTCGATACAAAAATGTATCGTATTCCGTTTCATAATGCATCCTTTATCCGTCGCAATGACTTTTAAATTCCAAGTCAATCCCTACGCACACTCTCCGTACTATTGAACGTAGAATTCATATTTCACCTGCGGAAAAATTTGACCAGGGATGGATAAAAAACTGATTAGGAATCACAAACCATTAAACGCTTGGGGTGGCATGGTTACGCGCAGCTTAGCCATGCTTTTTATCATTTACCGGGGTGGCAGCCACCGAGTCCGCGAGGTGGTTGGCGAACGTGGCACAGCCGCCCTTGGCTGTGTTGGGTGGCAGCCTCAAGCGAGTCTGCGAGTTTGAGGCCGGTAGTTTACTCATCTGCTATAATTCTTTTTACGTTTCTACTTGATTGGGTGGCATGGCTACGCGCAGCTTAGTCATGCTTTTATCATTTATCAGGGTCGTTTTTGCGTAACCCACTTTTGGATCGCACTTACCGGTTGGGCATTCAGCACGTCGGCTTGAGTGGCCCAGCCGCGCTGGGCCGTCGCGACGCCGTACCGTATTTGGTTCAGACCGTGGATATCGTGGGCGTCGGTGTTGATCACCAGTTTCACTCCCGCCTCGACCGCCAGTCGGCAGTGAATATCGTTCAGATCCAGCCGCAGCGGCGAGGCACTGACTTCCATTGCCGTACCCGTTGCCGAGGCCTGTTTGACTATTGCATCCATGTCCAGTTCCATCGGCTCACGTACGTGAATCATCCGACCCGTCGGATGACCGATACAGTTCACATACGGATTCTCCATCGCTTTCAAGACGCGCGTCGTACTCCGCTCCTTTGACCCTTTTAATCCCGAATGCACCGAGGCGATCACAAAATCCAACTCCGCCAGCACCTCATCTGGATAGTCCAGCGAACCATCCAGCAGGATATCGACCTCCGATGAGATCAAAACCGTAAAGTTTTTCAACGATTCATTGAGTTTGCGAACCTTTTTGATACTGGTTTTCAATCGTTTTACATCCAGCCCGTTGGCGATCACGGAACTCTTCGAGTGATCGGAGATGGCGATATATTGATAACCCAGTTGCTGGGCCGCTTGAACCAATTCTTCCAGTTCGCTGCGGCCGTCGGAGGCCGGTGAGTGCATGTGCAGATCGCCCCGGATATCCTTCAGTTCCACGATAGCCGGCAACCGGTTCTGCTGCGCCAGTTCGATCTCGCCCCGATCTTCCCGTAGCGTCGGCGCGATATATTGCAATCCCAGCTTTTGATAAACCTCCTGCTCCGTCTTACCGGCAATTTGCTTTTCACCTCTGAACAAACCATATTCGTTTAGCTCGTATTTTTTCGCACCGGCGATCTCCCGCAGCTTTACGTTATGATATTTACTCCCCGTAAAATACTGCCACGCCGCCCCGAAACTCTCTACCGGTACGATCCGTAGATCCACCTGTACCATGTCCGGACACAGTTCCGGCTCGGCAAACTGAATCGATGCCTTGGTTTCACCCGCCCCCAACACCCGCTGTACGCCGGGAAGTTTCGTAAATGCATCGATAATTTCCTTCCCGTCTTTGGCCTGAACCAGAATGTCGATATCGCCCACCGTCTCGCAACCCCGCCGTAACGATCCCGCCAACTCAATTTCCTGCAAGCCTTTACAATTCTGCAACTGACCCACGATCAAATCCGACAGCACCAAGGCATGGGCCAACAGAATACGATGACCCGCCGACTCGATAAATTTGATCCCCCGCGCGATCCCCTCCGCCTTCTTGGTGCCGAATCCGGGCAACTCTTCCAGCGATTTATCTTCTATGACCCGCTGTAAATCCGCCAGCGTCTCCACCTGAAGATTCTTCCAGACCGCCGACACCCCCTTTGGCCCGAAACCGGATATCTTGAGCATATCCAGCAATCCCGGCGGGATCCTCGCCAACAGCTCCCGATGGGCCTTGATTACACCGGCGTGCACGAATTCGTTTATCTTCGCCGCCGATGATTTGCCCACTCCCGGCAGCTCCTGCAATTTCCCTTCCGCCGCCAGGGCCGCTACGTCCTTAGGACAATCCGAGATCACCCGCGCCACCTTACGATAGGTGTTCACACGGAACCGATCCTCGCCGAGGATCTCCATGATATCCGCCATCTGCTCGAATATGTCCCGCAACTGCTGATTCTTCATGGTTTGATGCTTCTCTCTATGGTATTATATCATCCGGTAGCTGTTATTTTACCTGCCCGATGAAAGAAAAGGAATATATTCTTATGGGGTAATGATTTTATTGTCTTGGACAAGAAAGAATTGGAAAATGGAACCGAACGAACTTATTCCCATTTATTGGCCTCAAGATTATTTGGAGGCTTCATCGATTAAACAAGCCCTGGAGGAGCAAGGGATACCCTGTCATATCGACGGGGAGAATCTAAACGCTTGGTCAGGAAGCGGGCCCTATGGTAATGCAGGCAGATGGAAAATGCAGCTTATGGTCCGCTCCTTGGATGCAGAGCGGACCAAAGAAATCATCGAATCAAGGGAATGGCCCCGATATACATGATGTTCTCACCTCGTACGATTCCAAACTAACTTGATACGCTTAAAATAACAAATCTACGCCAATTAGATCGCGAAAAAAGAGTTTCGGTTTAATCCCGCTCTACCACCCAGATATTGCGATACTGTACCTTGTTGCCGTGATCTTGGAGCATAAGCGAGTCTTTGGGCGTAAGGCCGCTGGCCGCCGCCGCCGTCGTCTGACCGGGCAGCTTTACGTCTTTATGGATCAGGATGCCGTTATGATATACCGTTATCGTCGGCTGTTGCATCTTGCCGTCAGCGCCGGTCTTAGCCGCCTGAAATTCGATGTCGTAGGTCTGCCACTGCAGCGGTGGCAGGCAGGCGTTGACCTTCGTATTGGCGACATTATAGATCGAACCGCAATCGTTGGCTTGACTTTTCAGTCCGAACGAGTCGAGCACCTGCACCTCATAACGACTTTGCAGGTACACGCCGCTGTTGCCGCGCCCCTGACCCCGCTTCGAGGGCGCGTACGGGCAGCGGAATTCCACGTGGAACTTGGCCGATCCAAACTTGCGAACGCTGAAGGTATTCCCGCCCTGTACCTCCATCGCACCGGTCTTTAACGTCTTCCAGTTCTTGTTGCTCCACTGGGCCAGAGACGGAGCCTTGCCCTTGGTAAACGGCAGCAAAACTATCGCGCCCTGGGGCGGCTTGGCGCCCAGCGTCGGGCTTTTTCGTACGGTCCATTTCCCCTCGAACCACCCATCATCGCTCTTTACCGTCAGTGTCTTCTGCCCCACCAGCGTTCCCGACCACCCGTCGCCTTCCAAGGGGATATTGCCGTCTTCAGCCAACGTGCCGGTCAGTTCCACTCGAAACTGCTTGAGCTTCGGATTCGTCTGCCACAATCCCTGCATCAGCACCGCCCGATAGCGTCCCCGACCCTCGCCGATTACCTGGGCCAATCCGCGCCCTTTCTTACCCTTGAGAACCAACGTTCCGGTGTACTCGCCGGTGTATTTCTCCACGTAATCCTTACCCGGCGCCAGAATCTTTTTCGGCTTCGGCATCTTCACCTCGATCTTCGGCGCGCCCGCTTCGCAACGCAGACCCGATACTGCCGAACCGTCTTCCTTGCGCAGTGCCGCACATGCCGACCATTCCCCGCCGCCCTGCGAAACCTTCAACAGCAGCAGGTTCCAGCCCCTGCGTAACGACACAACCTTCCGATCCGAGTCCGGCTGCAGCGCCCGCGCCACAAAGTTCTCGTGAATCAACTTGCCGTTCAACCATCCCTTGATCCCGTCGTCGCTGCCCAGGTCCAGCCGCACCGTTTGCGCTACCGGTGAAAATACGTTCGTACGCAGGTATATCGCCCGATCATTACCGGCTAAATAAGGGATCTTATCAAAATGCAGCACCCATTTCCGTTCCGCCTCCAGCCCGGTCGGTAGCGTTTTCCACTCTACCTGGCTCGCGTCCGGCTGCTCCGGCGCAAACGGTATATCGAACGCATCCCCATCCAGGTAAGGGCCCGAATAATCCCACGCCACCAGATAATCGTCGATCATCCCATTCCCCGTCTGCTGCGCCATACCGATGCCAACCTGAACGAAAAGAACCGCCGCTAGAATCATTACTCTCTGTTTCATTAGTCTTCTCCTTTACCTCAAATCCATAACGTAATTATAAAAGTGCCCCAGCCCTCTTGGCCGTGCCTTCCATCTAAACCGACGTATATTTTACTTGTCCACTGCAAAAAACTGTAGTATATTTTAACAGAATACATAGGTATTATAAACACATACCATCTTAGAGTAGGATAGGTTGTGCCTACCAATTAAATCTAAAACAACTACGGAGATAACAATATGAATTTGAAAGTAATCCTCGAACCCAGCGACGAGGGCGGCTTTACCGCCATTGTGCCCGCACTACCCGGCTGCATCAGCGAAGGAAATTCCCGGGAAGAAACCCTGCAAAATATCCAGGAAGCCATCGAACTGTATCTGGAATCTATCGAAGATGATTCCAATTTTTCCATCAACGCCGAACAAATTGTAATTACCGTATGAGTAAAGTCCCCAGCGTAAATTATCAACAGGTCATCAACGCTCTCCGCCGTGACGGATGGGTGGTAGTACGCCAAAAAGGCAGCCATATCCGATTACAGAAACGGATCGCCAACGAAATCCTAAAAATCATTGTGCCGGCCCACCGCCCCATTAAACGATCCACCTTATCTCATATTATCAAACAAGCCCGCTTGTCCGCCCAGGATTTCCTGGAACTGCTATAGCCGTTGATCTATACATGCCCACCCATAACCAAAACCAGATTAGTAATAGAGATGCCCATCCTGAAAGGATGTCGCGATGATAACGAAATGCACCATTCTACTGGCATGTATCATTCTCACTTCCTGCGGAAATGGTAATAAAAATTTAGAATCCATACTGTCGGAAATCGACGGCGAATACCTTGAAATCGAAGGGCACATTGTATCCGTACATGCAAATCCGATGGCGCCGAAATACCAATTGGGATTTGTATATCCCCAGGCGGTAATCCAGGAATTTCCGGAGGGATCGCTACTAGTAGTTGGACACAGTGCGTGGTTCACAGTGCAACTGACGAATGTCAAGGTGGAAAACAATTCGTTGGGTTTTCCAAACCTCGATGAGCTTAAATTACAAATCCACAGTCCGTCGAGGACGTTTATGACCGCGGAATCGCCAATAGGCCAAAAAGTGAAACTACGATTGTACTATAACCTCGAAGAGGACGGGACAATCCGTTTCAATTACACTATCAGAGTGAAGATGTAAACCAGACCGGCAAACCAAGAACTGCTTATGTACCCTGCACACCCTCCTTTTGCTATTTTAATCTCTCGAAGATCATGGAATCCTCTCTCAAATTATTGCCAACTTTTGTGGTTCTGGAATGCTTAATCCATTGGGGCCAACCCGTAGAACAGGATACTAAACATTCAGCCTTATCTGAAACCAGCAATGGCCCAAAATCGATATCTACAGGCATCGTTTGGCCTAGACTTCCAGACATGTTTTTTAAAGTCTTTTCCATAATCTTTTTCGCCAGAACGGGATCGATTTCCTGTTTCCAATGTAGTAACACCGTGTCTGAATTCGGGTTATATTTCTTCAACGCGATTTTTGCGATACTGGGAAGGGGTTCGCCTCCTAAAGGATTCGGTAGTTGATCGTGATATTCCATAGGACTGGTGCGCATATTCCTTAAACCAACGGGAAAAAAGAATGTCTGGACTTCGTTCGTGCACATCATCTCTATTTGTTCCTTCGTAGAAAACATCGGCGTCACAATCTGTTCTATTCCCTGGATTACCGTTTCATCCATATCTGCCTTCTTGAGTTCATTCGTAATTGCGGCGATGACTTCCTGGGACTTACCCTGTAATTCTCGCCAATTTTTTACGCCCAGCATATTTGCATCAGCATCCAATTCAAGCTGAATTTTAAGTCCTTTGGCGATATTCATTATGGCCTTTACCATAGGATTGGCTGCCTGGTCCGGGTCTTCTATTCTTGTCTCTCCAAAGGTCCAATCTACTAAATACTCATCGCCGTCAGCCTTGACAACTTCTACATTCACGGAGCAAGTGCTCTTTGCACGTAACGTTTCCTTGCCATCTTCCAGCTTTCGTCGTGTTTTTACTAAACTATATTCGAGTTTTTCGCCTTTTGTCCAACGTGGAATTATCTGTATATCCTCTTCGTATTTTGTAGTCTCACACGACGTTAATAATAAGAAGATATGAAAGATCACAATCATACATATCTTTTCGCTATTAGGCATCGACAATACCCCTATATTAAAAAAATTCGTGTCTATTCGTGTAATTCGTGGCAAAATCTTCTTCGTGATCTTCGTGGTTTCATTCTTCCGCCGAACGCACTTTAAACACCGGCGATTCGATAGCTCTAACGAAATTCGTCCAGTGGGTATTGCCCTGATCTTTTTTAATCTCTTCCAGGGTCAAAGCGACCTTGGAATCCAGATTGTCGAGATGATGGACGGCGAAGGCCTCCGGCGTCGCCGGCAGCACCGGGCAACCGTACTCGTAACGGCCATGATGCGAGACGATGATATGAACCAGGTGATCCCGCAGCAGTGGCGGAAATCTTTCCTCGCCGCTTACCTCTAAAAACCGCACCTTCTCCTCGATCAGCATCGCTCCCTTGGTGATATGTCCAAGCAGTCGTCCCTGGTCGGTGTACTTGAAGCTGACGTCGTAACCCAGTTCCGTCGTCTTGCCGATATCGTGCAGGAACAGCGCCGTCAGTACCAGATTACCGTCCAGCTCCGGATAGTGCGGCAGGATCCGCTGACCCAACTCCATCAGCGACAACGTATGCTCCAGCAGACCGCCCAGGTACGCATGATGCAGCGCGATTGCCGCCGGCGCCTTGCAGAATAATCGCATCAAATCCAGATCGTTGAGAAACGCCTGGATCAATTTCCGCAGGTGCGAATTCCGGATCGTCGCCAATATCTCCTTAACCCGGTTGAACATCTCATCGATCCGCTTCTCCGTTCGCGGCAGGAAATCCTCCAGATTGACCTCGGCGGCGTCCACCGGACGCAGCGCCTCGATCACCAATTGCAAAGCCCCCTGGTAATTTTCCGTACGGCCCTTGATCCAGGCGAATCCCTCCTCCGGCAGCAACCGGTAGAGGTCTTCCGACGCCTGCCACATCCTGCCGTTGAGACGGCCCGTACGGTCGCTCAGGAACGCGGCGATGTAATAATCGCCACGCGTCGTCGTCCGCAGCCGCGGTTGCGAAACCAGAAACACCTGCTCGATCCGCTCCGCCGAGCTCATATCCGCTATCGCCCTACGCGGTGCATCTGCCATAATCACATCTCCTTATTATCGAGGGTAAATCGAATCCCATACCCTCGCCAACTATAGAATCCTCTCCGGTTCCACGCAAGCAAAACACTTTATTCTAAAATGTTCCACGTGGAACATTGCACCAAGGGAACCGACCGGACGCCTTGGTTTACGGCGGGAAAAACGCCTTAAATCAGCCCCAGTAAAACACTTGCGTCTCGTAACCTGTTGGTAACAAAGATGTTTTGACAAAACAAACCCGATTAGGTATCATAAAGGCTGGTAAGGAGGAGTTCGTGCATATGGAAAAATCAAACCCGGACAACCTGGAGACGGATCTGGTGATCGTGGCGAACGATTCGTGGCCCGCGCGAATCGCCCGGCTGGTTCGGGAACTGCTTTTCCGCCGAAATCTACGCCTCGGTCAAATTCTATTCTGCCGCAGCGTTTATGAGGCCGCGGCGACAACCATCGAGCTGCACCAACAAGACCGAACCGTAAAAGCCTGCATTATGGTGGATTACCTGCCGGACAGGGAAATGAACGTATTCGTCACCTTAGCCAAGCTCTCCCAGGTCAGCAGCATCGCCTTTTCGGGCTGTGCCCAGCGAAAAAAACTCATCCGGGCCCAACAACTCGGCGCCGACGACCTGCTCACACCATTCAGGGAAGCGAACCTGAAAGAACCGGAAGCACAGGCAACGAGCTACGAAGTAAATGGTAATACCAAAGTCCCGAAGCAGTCACCCGAAACTGCCCCGAGTTCGCCAACCTCCACATCCCCGCTCTCAGCAGAACCGGATGATGACCCCATATTGAGCCGGGAGGAAATAGATGCGCTGCTGCAATAAGCGCCATCAAACAATTTGGAACTCCTCGGAACGGAATCAATGACGAACGATAAATTGGACAACCGACAAGCCCAGGAGGTGGATCGTCGCCGTCTGTTATTACTCGGCGACGACGGCCGCATGGAACGTATGCTGAGGCAGCGGTTACCCCAACTGCATCTGACCCGTGAGGACAACGCCCTGGACGGCATCGTCCGGCTGAGCGAGATGCGCTTTGCCGCGGTGCTGCTAAATGCCGGTCGACTGGAACAACAAACCGCCGAAGCCGTCAAGGCGCTGCGACGGATCGGTCCGACGAGTAAGATTCTGGTCTATGGCGAACCGTTCACCGAAGTACATGCCCGCGAGGCAATGCGCGCCGGCGCGGATGATTATCTCATCTGGCCGATCCCCTTGGCGGAACTCCGCGATTATCTGATTCCTGCAACGCCGCAGCCTACCGCTTCTAAACGTGGTACGGCCCTGTCGGCCTCACGAATCGGTACGATGCCGGGCGTCAATGGCGACCTGGCGGCTCAACTGCTCACGCAATACCAGGAATTGGCCAAGTTAATTCCCAAAGGCAAAGAAGTGCTCCTGGAACGGGCCCAGAAAAAACTGGCGCCCGCACTGCACGTCGAGTGGATCGAAATCCACCTGGCCCAGACGAATGGAACGATGGTTGAGCCCTGGGAAGAGGCGGCCCGACGGGGCGCCACGTCGGTTGTAACCATGAACGGTCCCCTGGGAGCGATTGGTCGATTGGTATTGGGTCCCGCCCGGTCGCCGGCGCAAAGCCATCGGACTTTAGCTCCACCGGTCGCAGACCTGCTTGCAACTCTGTTGCATCTGGCCGAACGCGATGAGAGTCTCAAACTTTTAGCCACGGTGGATGAATTGACAGCGGCGTACAATCGGCGATATATGGAATATTTCCTGCGTCAGGTTATCGAACAAAGTGAAGATCGTGACACGGAAGTAACGTTGCTACTTTTCGATATCGACGAATTCAAGTATTACAACGACACCTACGGCCACTTAGCCGGCGATGAAATCCTCCGCGAAGCGACGCGACTGATTCGCCGCTGCTGCCGGGCCCACGACGTCGTCGCACGCATTGGCGGGGACGAGTTTGCCGTGCTCTTCTGGGATACCGGAGAACGGCGGGAACCGTACGAGAGAGATGAACCGGAAATCACGACCGTCCAAACGGAGAACGCGGAACCGCATCCATCCCACAAACACCATCCGCAGATCGCGATGTTTTTAAGCAATCGGTTTCGCCGAACCCTGAAGACGAACGAATTCCCCAGTCTCGGTCCGGACGCCCGGGGAAAATTAACCATCAGCGGCGGGCTGGCCTGCTACCCTTACGACGGCATGACCCTGGAAGAACTCTTCGCCAAAGCCGACGATGCCCTGCTCAGCGCCAAGCGTTTCGGCAAAAACCGCATCTACCTCGTCGGCCAACCCAACAGCGAAGAATAAATCTCCATGACCTTCTTTCCACCTCATGTTTTAATATCTACCTATAAATCAACGAGAACCCGATTCGATGGCCCAAGCGAAAGAACCAGAAAAAGTGGCACTGGTCGTCGGCCAACCCGACGGGGAGGAATAAGGAGCTATTCTTTATAGGAGCTGGCCCCCGGCTACATACGAACGGCCTTGTGGGACTTTTATGCTTCTGATCTTCGTAGCAAGAAAGTACCCATACCAAAAAAAAACAATCCGATACCAATCAAAATACCGCAGGGTTTTACGATTTCCAGGAAGCTCAGATCACGCCATATGCCGCTTTCGAGTGCGTAGATGGCCCATTTTACTATGCTGAAGTTACTGACTTTCTGCATCCAGTCGGGCATAAATAACAATGGCATCATGGCTCCGCCTATCATCGCCATTACCATGATAACCGCCCAGGCGGCGCCGCTTACGGCCTGTTCGGTTTTGCACAGTGTCGATGCGAATGTCATGATCCCGACGAAGGAAAAAATGGTGCAAATACCCGCTATGATCAGAAATAAAAAGTTGTTGACAGGCATCTTGAAGATCAGGACGGCCAGTATGACCAGCAGCGTTTCCACGAAAATGCAGGCCAGGCAGCAAGCATAGGCTTTTCCACTGAGTATCTGAAACCTACTGATGGGACCTACCCGGAGACGCTGGTATGTTCCTTTCTCTTTTTCTTTAATGATCGAGATCGCAAATGTCAAGGAACAGGTCATAATCGCCCAGATCATGGCCTGGGGACAGGTAATCTGGAATGCCGTTGCAGGGAAATTCTTGTCCTGCCGGCGTTCGACGTCTATGGTGTCAAGTTCGAACATTTCCTCACTAAAGCCGGTGTCCAGGTCGTGTAATTGTACCTGAGTAACGAACTTTTTCATCGCGGTGAAAAATGTTTTTAAGGTAAGGGCCTGTATCGGATCGATGTTCGGATCAGCGTCTATCTGGTCCTGCCATTCGGTGATTCGGGCATCGAGGGCGTTGGGATCGCTGAATTGTGCGAACGCGAGCTTCATTCTTGCTTTTGCGATTATGCCCTGCAGGTATCCCGCCGACATTTTTTTGGACGGATCCACAGCGACCTCAAGGTGGGAATCGGACCTGTGAAACATATTGCCCAGAGTCTTCCCGAAGCCGGGTTTCAGCACTACCGCGGCGGTCGCTTTGCCGATCCGAACGCGATCCATCGCCTCATCCAGGGGCAGTGGTTCTAGGATTATGTTATCCTGGGAAGACAGCTCATCGATAAACTGCTTGGATAACTCGCTTTTATCTTCGTTCACAACGGCTATCTGCATTCGAAAAGAACCGCCGTCCTGCCCGACATCGGAAAATATCGCTCCGAACAGGAGCGCAAAAACTACAGGAAAGCCTAATATCCAGAACAGAGTGCCTTTATCGGTTAATAAAATCCTGAGATCTTTTACGGCTATGGATAACGCTTTTCTCATTGGTCTCTCAGGCTCCTTCCGGTAAGGTTCAAAAACACATCTTCGAGATTGGCGGTATCTACTGTTAACGAGTTGAATCTCCTGCCGCTTTGGTTTAGGCGGGCCAAGCTTTCCATGGGATTGGTGGTTTCGAAACGAAGGATATTATCATTCAGTTGCGCCTTTTGCCCTTCAATATAACCGGAGATGTTTTCTATATCTTCCACGGGCTGCTGGAATTCGGCTTCGATGTGCGACGGGCCGCCGTGGGCGGTTATCAGATCCCCAACCGAACCGATAGCCAGGATCTTCCCATAGTCGAGGATCGCCACTTTATCGCAAATCCGCTGCGCCTCTTCCATATAGTGAGTCGTATAGACAATGGTCTTGCCTGCCGTTTTAAAAGAGTCGATCGTATCGAAAATGGAGTTACGGGATTGAGCATCCACGCCTGCGGTCGGCTCGTCGAGTAGAATGATATCCGGATCGTTCACAAGCGAACAGGCTAGGTTCAGGCGACGTTTCATGCCGCCGCTGAATTTTGCTGCGGGTTGTTTGTCGCGCTTTTGCAGCCCTGCAAGATTCAGGCAATACTCTACGCGCTGATGCAATTGCTTGTACGTCAATCCGTATATTCTACCGAAGAATCGCAGATTCGCTCTTGCCGACAGCTCTTCATAAATAGCGAGCGACTGGGGCACTGCCGCCAGTTTTGCACGGACATCCATTCGGGTAGGATCGCTTTTACCGTTCAGAGATACACTGCCGGAATCGGGTTTTAGCAGGCCGCAGAGAATATTGATGGTGGTTGTCTTGCCGGCGCCGTTAGGACCGAGAAGGCCGAATATCGTGGCCTTGTCAACTTCAAAACTGACGCCCGCAAGGGCGACTTGTTTTGCATAACTTTTATGCAGTTCTTCGACTGTTATCATATTCTTTAATCCGACATTTCCCATTTATACGGTTAAAAGCATACTTTTTCCATACGACACCTGTAATCGTAACAATTTCAACTTGAACTATCAAGCACGAGCATAACCTTACGCGTAATGTTTTGGCGGTTTTCAGCAGGTTTGATTCAGTCTTTGTAGTAAAGAAACAGATTGACTTACGAAAAGAAATTTTTACTATAGCCCATGCCGGGCCGGTAAAAAACCACCCCCAAGCTTCGCTTGGCGGCGCCACCCAGGTATTTGACCGTGTGAAACATTTTACGTTTCTACTTAGTAGTCCAAAATGCGAAAAACGCATCTTAGGAACAAGATTTGTACACAGATTCTTGTAAAGAACTGGTAATTTAACTATGGCAATAGTACGAAATCCGGAACCGGTAGCATTGATCGTGGGTATGCTGAGCATACAGGAGGATTTGTTTGCGCCGGCGGAGGAGAAAATGCAGGCGCTCTGGGGGCCGATTGAGTATAAGAGTGATGTGATGCCGTTTGCATACACGGATTATTACACGAAGGAAATGGGCGCGCCCCTGCGGCGTAAGTTCGTTAGCTTCACCCGATATATCGATCCGGGCGCGTTGGCGGAGATCAAACATCAGAGCAACGCCCTGGAAGAGGAGATCGCCCAAACCGAAGCCGCTCGGCGCCTGCACGTCGCCCGGCCGATCAACCTCGATCCCGGGTACGTCGAGCCAAGCAAACTTGTTTTGGCCACAACCAAAAATTATTCTCATCGTATATATATTGGAAAGTCGATGTACGCTGAGAGCACCCTGCAATATCATAAGGGCGCCTGGCGGAGTTGGCCTTTTACGTATCCGGACTACGCCGGCGGCGCCTACAATGAATTTTTATCGCGCGTCAGAGAACGCCTGATGGAGCAACGATCATCGCAGAAATCAAATTTATAATCGCATTAGGAGTTTTGGCCTTCGTCGGCTCCGTCCTACTCACCCTATGGGTGCGCCGCTGGGCTATCGCCAATGATTTCGTCGATCAACCCGGCGAACGTAAAATTCACGAAACACCCGTCGCCCTGGGCGGCGGGATAGCCATCTTCTGGTCTGTGATGCTACCGGTTGCCATTGCCGTCATAGCGGCTCTGGTATTGCAACGCTTCGAGACCCCCTCCTGGCTGCCGAAAACCCTGGCCGTTCACATCGACGGTCTGGTCAGCCGCAGTCGGATGGCGGGCGTGCTGATTATTTCCGCCGGCGTATTGCACGCCACCGGGCTGATCGACGATCGAAAACACCTCGGCCCCTGGATTAAACTCACCATCCAGTTCGCCGTCGCCCTGTTTCTCACCACGGTCGGCCAGATACGCTTCAGTCTGTTCATCCCGAATCCGTTTCTCACCACTCTGCTCTCGGTACTCTGGATTGTTGTTATCGTTAATTCGTTTAATTTCCTGGACAACATGGACGGCCTCTCGGCCGGGATCGCCGCCATTTGCTCGGTGATTATCCTCTCGACGGCATTGGCCGGCGAACAAGTGTTCGTCAGCGGCCTACTGGCCCTGTTGATTGGAGCGCTCTTAGGATTTTTGCTTTTTAATTTCGCCCCGGCGAAAATCTTTATGGGCGATGCCGGCAGTCTGTTGATCGGGATGCTGCTGGCCGTCGCCACGATGCGCACCACCTACTATCACGAAGACGCCGACAGGAGTTACTGGTATTCCGCCTTCATCCCGCTTCTGGCCCTGGCCGTGCCTTTGTACGATTTCATCAGCGTCACCCTCTTGCGCCTCCGGCAGGGCAAAAGCCCATTCGTCGGCGACAAACAACACTTTTCCCATCGCCTGGTCCGTCGCGGCATGAGTACTCGTCAGGCGGTCCTGACCATTTACCTCGCCACCGCCTGCACCGGCCTCGGGGCAACGTTCCTGCCCCAGGTCTCAGCCGCCGGGGCGATTTTGATTTTCGGACAAACCCTGTTGATCGTACTGATGATCGCAATCCTGGAACAACCCTTAAAATACCATGACGCAGAATCCAAAAACACCCACGACCAATGAAAACCTGACCGTGGCAGGAACTTCATATACCTGGCGGAATCGTATCGATTTCCTCCTGCTGCTCTTTTGCAGCATCCTCCTCGCGGGCCGCTGCATGATCTTCGAGTCGTTTCCTCGTGCGCGCCGCTGGGGAATCGTACCGGCACGCATCAATATCGGCGGCGCCGAAGTGACCTCTATGACCGTTTTCGCCGCTTTGATTGTCACCCTCGCTTTCATTTGGATTCTTTTCCGTTTGAAGAACTCATCTTTTACCTGGCGGAAAACCTCTCTCGCCATACCTTTACTCCTATTCACTCTGGGCAGCGGTATTTCCTATATGGTTGCTTCGAACAAACACACGGCGCGCATTGATATCTGGAATCTCTTGAGCCTGACCTTACTTGGCATTCTCTTAATCCAACTCCTGAACGCACCCTGGAAACGGCGCTTCCTGTTATGCGTTTTGGCTGCCACAGGCGTCGTCATGGGCCATCGCTGCTGGGAACAGAACAGCCATGAACTCTCGGACGTCGAAAAAGCTTTTCGGGAAGATCCCAATCAGGCGCTAAGAACCCAGGGTATCCAGCCGGGCACCTACGCCGCCCAACAGTATGCCAACCGGGTGACCAGTCGGGATATCCGGGGCTTCTTCGGCGTCAGCAATTCGGCCGCCGCCTTTTTCATCCTTTCCATCATGGCGACGTCCGCTTTAATTCTGGAGCGCGTCCAAAAGAAAAACCTGAATCCGGACTGGCATTTCCTCCTGGCGGGTGCCTTACTCTTACTGATTCAAGTCGTCGGACTATGGCTCACGCAAAGTAAGGGCGGTATCATCAGCTTTCTCGCTGCGGCTGGACTGTGCACGGCACTCTGGTTTCTCCGCAAATCATTCCATCGGCATTGGCGTAAGGTTATAGTAGTTTGCATTGCTTTAACCATCGGCGCCGTCGTCGCCGTGGCGGCTTACGGCATAGTTCACGATCGCCTGCCGACGAATTCCATGTGGGTACGCTGGCAATACTGGAAGGCTTCCGCCGCCATGATCGCCGACGATAGCCATTGGATCACCGGCGTCGGACCGCAAAACTTCGGCGATTATTACCTTCGTTATATGGACCCTGCCGCTCCGGAAGAGGTCAAAGATCCACACTGCCTGCCTATCTCGCTCTGGTGTCAATGGGGAATTTTCGGCCTGTTGGGCCTCGTCTGGATTGTCGTAGCGATGGCCATTCGCCTGGCCCGACCGATGGCCAAAACCCAATCGCCCCACGAATCGCATACGCACGGCGCCGACACGACATCCGTACCTACGCCGCCGACCGAACCGAAAAAACTATGGATATATGGCATCTTTATATCCGTCGGCATTATGGTAATACGGCTCGCCGTAAGCAATCTGTCCGGTTGTGAAAGTCTCGCGGAAAAATACAGTGTCCTGTTAATCTCCTTCGTGATTCCCTCCGCGATCTGGCTGGCAGCGTTTGTCGTTCTCCTGGCTCTGACACGTACAACGATTGCTGATGCTGATAAACCTGCCGATATAGTCAATCACCACTCAGGACTGGTTATTCTCATCCTCAGTTGCGGTCTGCTCGGATTCCTCCTGCACAATTGCATCGACTTTGGTTTCTTCCGGCCCGGCGTCGCCGGGATCTGCTTTGCCTGTATCGCCGTCGCCATCGCCTCCCGACCCTGTCGTACGCCCGATGTTTGTACGGGAAAACATCTTAATTTCACGCTCACCGCGTTTCTCATCGGCTTAGCAGTCATATATCATCTCTGGTTCAACGTGGCGCTGCCGGTCGCCCGGTCCCAACATAACCTGGATCAGGCCTTGATCCATCCTGACCAGGCCCTGACCCGGCTGGAAAAAGCCCATCGGCAAAATCCCAATGATCCCGAGCCCGATTTCCTCATGGCAACTTATAAATTCCAGCAGTGGTACGCTGCCGGCAGAAAACCGCCGCAACTCCTCCAGGAGGCCCTCGCCGACCTCCTGGTTAACGAACGAATTCCGGCAGACTATGGTTATCCTTTAATGCAAAGTGTGATGTGCCGTGTGGCCGCCCTGCCGGAGATGCAATTCACAAAGGATCATGCTTATCTCGGGTATAAAAAATTACTCTTCGAAATCTTTACCCGCGCCCACGCCGACAAAATAAAACTCAATATCACATATGCACACAAAGCCATTGAATACTCCGAAAAGGCTCTGGACCGCAATCCTAACGATTCCAACCTGCTTATCTACTATGCGGACCTGCTCACGTTCCTGGCGCAGGCGACCGGGCGGGGCCATGCTTACGAACAGGCCGCCCACGCCCTGCAAAAAGCGCTGGATAACGAAAAAGCCTTCCGCAAACAGCAGAACGAAATGTATCCCGATCGCACGGAACATGTTTATCGCCTGGAACCGCAAAAAATCCAGCAAGCCTTATACTTATTAAACTTTGTACGACAAAAGCAGGCGCAACTATAAGGAGATTAGTTTTCGATACTCATACCGGGTGGCAACCTCAAGCGAGTTTGCGAGCTTGGGGCTGGTGGTTTGCATGTAGTCTAAGATTCGTTTGGCGTTTCTATATAGAGTCAGTTTTCGATACTGATGGCATCGACGGGACAGCTTTCGGCGGCCTCGCGGCACGTTTCCGTCGCCTCGGCCGGTACGGAATCTACCTTCACCACAGCTACATCGCCGGATAAATCAAATACTTCCGGACAAATATCCGCACAAAGACCACAGCCCGTACAGGTGTCTGCATCTACCGTCGCGCGCATAATACACTCCCTTCGAATCCAACCATACTTGATGTTATTTCCCTATCCACTCACTTTGTCGGTCGTCCACAATTGCGGCTTCCTCTCCACCGGAGCGGTTTTCGTGGCATCCTGCTCTGCTTTGAACATGGAAATGTCTCGCAGACGCCGGATTATTCCGGGCGCCTCCCGTATCACGGTGTTAATCTCCTCCTCCGTATTATACCGACTTAGGCTGAAGCGGATTGAGCCGTGAACCGAGGTGAACGGCACGCCCATCGCCCGCAGCACGTGCGAAGGCTCCAGCGATCCGCTCGTACATGCCGATCCGCTCGATGCACAGATCCCCAGCCGATCCAACAGCAGCAAAATTGCTTCGCCTTCCACGTAATCAAAACTGATATTTGTCGTGTTCGGCAGTCGAGATTGCCGGTCGCCATTGACGTGAGCGTCCGGGCAATTTTGCACCAATCCCTCCTCCAGCTTGTCACGCAGGGCTCTCACCTGGTTGTTCTCTTCCCGCACGTGTTCCCGCGCCAGCTCACACGCCTTGCCCAGACCGATGATGCCTGGCACATCTTCCGTACCCGCTCGCTTGCCAAATTCCTGATGCCCGCCTACCATAAACGGCGCTATCGCCGTACCGCGACGGATAAATAATGCTCCTATGCCTTTCGGCGCATGCAGCTTATGACCCGAGAGACTGAGCATATCAATCGGCACTTTAGATAGATCGATCCCCACCTTCCCCGTCGCCTGAACCGCATCCGTATGAAACAGAACGCCGCGAGAGTGACAAATGCGGGCAATCTCCTCTATCGGGAAAATCACTCCCGACTCATTGTTGGCGTACATTATGCTTACCAGCGCCGTATCCTCGCCGATGGATCGCTTCAACTCCTCCAGATCCAGGCGGCCCAGAGAGTCCACCCCCACTTCCGTCAAACGGCGCCCTTCCCGCTGCAGGTCTCGGCAGGGAGAGCGAACCGCCGGATGCTCTACCCGCGAGGTGATTATATGACGTTTGTCGGGATTTAAGGCTACGGCGCCGCGGATGGCCGTATTATCGCTTTCCGTGCCGCCGCTCGTAAAGATGATCTCATCCGGCTCGCAATGCAACAGTTGCGCCGCCGATTGCCGCGCCTGATCTATTTTGTGACGCAGGTTGCCGCCGAAACTGTGCATACTCGAGGCATTGCCGTAATACGTGCTGAAATACGGCAGCATCTCCGCAACGACCTCTTCCGCGACCCGGGTCGTCGCGTTGTTGTCCAGGTATATCACGTTCTTGCTCATGTCTTCTGCTCTTCCACGATAATATCATCGCTGACAAATTCACGTAGCTTGGCTTCTACCACTTCCGCCATTGTATATTCCGACACCTGGCACTGGGCGCACATCCCGCGAAAGGCAATGATCACCCGATCCCCATCCACATCGATTAATTCCAGATCCCCCCCGTCGGCCTGCAGGGCCGGTCGAACCTGCTTATCCAGCGTCTTCTGAATCAACTGAATTTTTTGAATATTAGTCAAAGGCCTGCGCGACGCTGTCGGCGACGGCGCCGACGCCTTAGGGGGTTCATGCGTTGTTGACTCACCCGTTTCTTCCGCCAGCAATTCCTCGATATCCGCATGACAACCCCCGCAGCCGCCGCCCGCTTTACAATAATTGGTCA
>CAZNQT010000001.1:0-33842 GCA_964574885.1 uncultured Pirellulales bacterium | reverse complement strand
ATCACCTCCGCCACAGGCTTCAGCAATGACAGTACCCTGGCCCTTAACACCTCCACCAACAATGCCGCCATTTTCACAGTGACCGGCGGTGCGTTAACCAATAACGCTGACGGGATTATCAGTTTCGTCGGCACGGGCGGCGGCCTGCGGGAATTGCAGGCCAACCTGATCAACAACGGTACCGTAAACATCAATCAGGACGCCAGTTTCAGCAAGAACAGCGGCAGTTACACCAATAACAACGCTTTCAACATCGCGGCGGACAAGGACTTGACGATCAATGGGTTCTCTCAGGCGTTCAATCAGGACGGGGGGATTCTCGATGTCCAGGGATCGTTCGATCCGACGAGCATCACCTTCAATTACAACGGCGGTGAAATCACCGGAAATCCGATGCTGTTAACCAATTCCTATTTGAATATTGCTCCGGAAGCGGGTAACGGCGACTTTATTATGCGGGGCAACAACAACACCTTCAGCGGCGACCTGGCGGCCGGGCAGTTCCTGACCGCTCAGGCGGATGGTAGTTACAATAGCTACATCACCTCCGCCACAGGCTTCAGCAATGACAGTACCCTGGCCCTTAACACCTCCAGCAACAATGTCGCTATTTTCATAGTGTCCAACGGCACGTTAACCAACAACGGCAGCGGTATCATCAGTTTCGGTGGTTCAGGCGGCGGTACCCGATCTTTGCAGGCCAACCTAATCAATAACGGTATGGTCAACCTGAGCCAGAGTGCCACTTTCAACCGATCAGGTGGCAGTTACCTCAACAATGCCTTGATTAGTATCAAAGAAGCCGGGGTAAACCTTTTGGTGTCTTCCGGTTCGTTCACCAATGAACCAAACGGTGTTGTTGAGGGCATCGGTACTGTAACGATCGGCGGTGGAGCCGGCTTCCTGAACCTTGGCGGTTTTTCACCCGGTTTGTCAGCAGGTATTCTTCAGTATGTAGGAAACTACGACAACGGCGAGACGGCACGGCTTGAGATCGAGATTGGCGGTCCAGCAGCAGGTAGTCAGTATGATCGATTGGTTATTAGTGGAACCGGTGCCGGTGTGGCTAACCTGGCCGGGAGTTTGCTTGTACGTCAGCTAAATGATTTTGTTCCCGATCCAAACGACGTATTCACGATACTGACAACCAGTGGGGGAATTAACGGCGAATTTGCCAATGCCTCGAATGGCCAGCGGTTTAACATGGCCGAGGGAACTGGCTCTTTTGTAGTGCATTATGGTTCCGAAAGTTTGTTTGATCCCAGGGCGGTGGTTTTAACCGACTTTGTATTGGGCGCTGTTTGTGGTGATGAGGGTCATCCCATAATTCCCGGCGACCTGAACGAAGATTGCCGGATTGATCTGTTTGACTTTGACGAGCTTGCAACTGGCTGGATGGACATCTACTTTTTCCCGGATCTTGTTGCCCTGGCTAATAACTGGTTGGAATGTAACCACCCTGTCAACTGTCCGTAGTGACGAACAATCCGTCCTATGTCAAAATTCATCTAAACTCTGGATCAGTCCAAACCGCTAAAATTGTTATAGAAATTGCAATGAGCCTGCATCTTTGTGCATTAAAAATTCGACGTCGTTATTATAAGTCCTTTATTTACAATAGTCAACCATTTTACCTGTCTTGCCAAAGAGGTGACCATCGAATTGAAGCGACGCCATGTATTATCTTAAGAAAAGCGGTTTTGGCAGTTAAAATGAAGGATAGAGCTTTCGTGGGATGGCATTATACCTACTCCCCGAGTGTCCGCCATCCGTTTAGCACCTCAAGTACCACCGCATAATCATCCTCATAACAATTTAATTTTCCACGATGTGAAGCACCCAGTCATTGGAATCCGGTTTGGAGAACGATTCGGCGCTGTTTCCGCCGCTGCGCTGGAAGGTCGAGTTGAATACGCCGTTCTGAGGATTATAGAACCGGCAGTTTAGAGTTTTACCGGCAGCGGCGCTGAGATTGACGGTAAAGTTTACCGCCGCGCCGATCTTGGAATAAACCACATATTCCCTGCCGTTATCGGCCAGACAATATACTCCAGGAGTACTGCTCGTCAGTCCGTTGGCAGGTGAGAGCGAGTCCAGATCGTCCACATACTGATTGAAAAACGTGCTGGCGTGACCGAGCCACGAAAGCCGTTCCAGGACTTTGTCCTTCTGTCCCGGCGGCGTTGAACTGGGATCGTACACCATAATGCCCGTAGTCACAGTTTCTTGACCAGCGTCGGCGTGGAAGAAGTAGTTTCCGCCGCCAATTGTGAAAGTCCAAATTGCGGTACGCACGCCGTCTCCCATATAAGGTTCTCCTTCCAGGAAGAAGTACGGTCGTGCAGGACTGCCGTTAAAGCCCGAGACGGCGTTGGAGTTTTTATCGTCTCCGCCGAACGTGCCGCTCATGACCCAATCGATGGTGCTGCGGCGGGCGTTCCAATCCATCCATACCTGGCCGCGGCTGCGGAAGAAGTCCCGGAAATGATCGCCCATATTGCCTTCCGTATAGGAATGCTCATCAAAAAATACAAAAAACACATTACCAATCGAACCAAGTTCGTTGATTGCCTTAAGGGAAAACTGTTCCCATATCCACTGAGTCTTCTTGGCGTTCGACCAGGCGTCGGAGTAGATTTCCTGCCAGACCTCCGTACCGGGCGACTCGATGGTCACACCGGCATCCGGATACGTCGTCAGATGGCCTCCGTTGGCGACATTAAACGGGTGATATGGCCAGGCGTTGCTATTGCCTTTGATCCAACCGGTAAACATCGTATAACCGACCAGGACTCCCTTACTTTTGGCGTATTGACACATATCGCGCATGCGAGGCCAGTAGTGGGTGAGATCTCCATCCGGACCTTCATCTAAGGATTGCAAATCCCACTGATAGAGCTGATCGTTGGCCAACGGCCCTGAAGTATGCCTTGCCCAGGGCGTCACACACGGATATACGTATCCCCAACGGCTTTCGATGACCGAGCCATCTTGTTTCTGGCGGGCACCCATGAACGACCAAACGTGAATTGCTTTGATGCCACGAGCCGCACAGTCATCTATCCACTGGCGGTAGTCCAAATTGCTGTTCTGGGTTGCGCATTGGGTGCCGCTGTCGCCGATTAGTAATAGATTCTGGCCATGATATCTTACGTAGTGGCCGTTAGCGCTTACTTCCAGATTCAAATTCAGAAACCAGTTCAACGCATGGTGTCTGTCCGTGGTATGTTCGCTGCTTGGATAGGTGCTGAAGTAATCCGTGTCCAGATAATTAAATCCTTGTGCCGTGTACCAAGCGATAGCCTCATTTGTTCCGCAGACGCCGTCATTAGTGCCGGTGAAAATATATACATCCGTATCGACCGCACCATTCGGCAGTGGACTGGGCGTCTCATCTTCATGGAAGTTGCCGTGTCGGGCACAGATGGCGTTAAATACATCCGGATGACGGAGCCCTACATAGTGTACCACGTTCCCGCCGCCGGAGAAGCCGGTCAACATTATTTTGTTTGTGTCGATATCATAGGTGGCTTCAATATCGTTGATAATGGCCATTATGGCGGTATCATCGGAGGCCAGTTGGCTTAGATGCGTGGAACTGACCGCGCAGCCGCTTTCACCGTACGCTCCGGTCATGTCGGGGCAGGCGACAATTACGTCGTTATCCTCGGCCAGGGTGGGCCAGGTGGGCGTGCCTCGGTCGTAGCCGCTGTTGGGGCCGGTCGAGTCCATCTCGGTATCGCCGTTCTGGCTGGTGCCGTGGGAACTGATAATCAGCGGATAAAGCTTTTGGGGAGGATTGTAATCCATCGGTACATAGAGGATATAACGGCGATTGGTTGTCGCATCATAAAGGGTTTGACGGCCGACCGGCACCCCGAAAGTAACTGTCAAAGTGGCTTCGTCCGAGATGACCGAATTAAAAATATTACTTACCACGCAGCGATATTGGCCTTCATCGGAGGTTTCCGTATTTGTAATTTGCAGCGTGTCGGTTGTAACACCAGAAATGTCGCCGCCGTCGTTCAAGTCAACGGTGTTCTTCTGCCATTGATAGCTGATGGGTTCAGCGCTTTCCGCAGACACAGTGAAAGTAGCTGTATTTCCTTCATATAGAGTCAGGTTCTCTGGTTGCCGGGTTATGGACACTTGCGTTCCGAATAGCCATTCCGCAGCCAGAATGGTAAAGTCGTCCAGATTCACACTGCCGTCTTTGTTAAGATCCGCCTCATTCGCCAAAATCCCGACCTCGTCGGAGCGTAAGGCCCGATCATAAATTCGAGCATCGTCGATATCACCATGCAGAAATAAAGCCGTGCCGTTACGAGAGCCGATCTGGGAGTTTCCATCGGAATACACCATCGCCCCACCATCACCGCCATACTCACCCCCATCATCATGACCGTCAATATACAGGTTGAAGTCATTCGCGCCCCGGATTACCGCCGCCACATGATTCCAGGTATGCGTCTGCAATATCGTTGTGCCCATCTTATATCGACTGCTGTAGTTTGGTTGTCCGTCACCGAAAGAAGCGACCAACTGTCCTGTATTCCACACAAACAGAACAGCACCATAAAATCGAGTGGAGTAATCATTGTCTTTTTCATCAAGGTTGATAATAACCTGATAATCACCCAGTTCTGCAAGTTTGATCCAGGCGGCCAGGGTAATCGGCAAGTTGGGCTTTAAAGAAGAGGGATTGCTCACATCGATATAGTCTCCGTCACCATCCAGGCTCAGGGCGCCGTCGATATAACCATTCGGATCCCAGATCGGATTGCCATAGATTATACCGTCATGGTTACCGGTGCTGTCGTACGAATCGCCATCCAACTTCCAATGTGCGACCAGTCCTTGCGTGGGAAAGTCCACATTCAACCACTGCTTGAGAACAATCTGCAAGTCCAACATATCGACATCGCAATCATCATCCATATCGCTTATGGGGCAGTCTTCATCACCGCGCGGATCACCCAACTCCGCCGGCGTGTAATACCCGTTATAGACCCGAATATGGTCCACCCATTCGCCGCTCTGGAGCGTACCGTCGAACCATACGCTGCGATTGCCGACATTCATATGGCGTCCGCTACTACCACTGCCGCCATTATATTCCGGGAATGAAATAGTCTGGCTCCAGGTGTTATCGGAATATACAGGAGAACTGTTGCTGTAGGCGCCGCCGTCGAGATACACCTCAAAGTTGTTATTGAGTTGGCGCACCGTCAGGCGATACGTGACATTGTTGGCCAGTGGGATGCCGGTCAGATGGGGAGCTTGATTATAATTCGTATAAGAATCCTTGTATGGAAAACGTAAACTCCCGTCGCGCACTGACAGAATGAAATACCCGTCATTACCATCAAGCCTATCCACCACCGACCAGAAACCTGAATCACCGGAATGGGCATCCCAGTGATCGCCGTGAAAGTATAGATCTACTGTAGATCCCAGGCTGTTGTTCCAACTGCCGAAAATGTTCTCAACTTCCGTGTTATCCCAACTCGCATAGACGTTGCCGTTGCCGGCAAAGGCGTTATCGATGGCGCCGGGTACGAAACTCGCCGATCCATCCACAATCGCGCCGCCATCAATGGTAATCGAATCCAGATTATCCAGGCTGCAGTGCCAGATCGGATCGGGCGCTCCCTGAACGCCGTCGAGGGAACAGCTATAAAAGGATAGTAGCGCCACCAGGCAAACAACCATTCGCTGCTTCTTGCGCATTTCTTCTTTCTCCTTGTCATAAAATCGAATCCCGGGATTAAGGATTTATTGTTTCGTCATTCAGGTTTCGTCACTCTTCTTTTCCAGAGAAAAGAGCCCCATCATGCGGTACCGCAATCCGGGGCTCCTGCGTTTTTTGGTCATGTAGCCCCAATTCAGAAACTTAAGTCTCTTTTCACTTTCTACTTACCCGCGTTTACGCCGCAGTAGCGGCAGGGCACCCATCGAAAGCAACAGCAGCGAACAGGGTTCCGGAATCTCACCTATCTCCGCCGGCGTATAGTACCCATTGAAAACTCGAATGCTGTCCACCCATTCTCCGCTCTGAAGGGCGCCGCCGAAAAAACTGCTGCGGTTGCCTACATTCATCTCACGGCCGCCGCTATTAGACCCGTCATTATATTCCGGGAAAGATATAGTTTGGGGCCAGTCGCTCTCTGAAAAGACAGGGGAACCGTTGCTGTAGGCACCGCCGTCCAGATACACCTCAAAGTTGGCGCCAAGTTGACGTACGGTCAAGCGATACGTGGTATCGTTAGCCAGTGTGATACCGGTCAGGTGAGGAGCCTCACTTAAACCGGAATAGGAATCTTTATACGGAAAACGCAAGCTTCCGTCACGCACTGACAAGATGAAATAACCATCCGGATCGCCGCCGAGTCGGTCCACCACCGACCATAGTCCCGAATCATCGGAATGGGTGTCCCAGTGGTCGCCGCGGAAGTACAAATCGACCGTAGAGCCAAGGGCGTTGTTCCAGACGCCGTCAAAGATGTTAGCGACATCGGTGTTGTCCCATTGGACATAGACGCTGTCGTTGCCGGCAAATGCATTCCCCTGCGAACCGGGAACGTAGCTCGAAGGCGGGTTTACAATTTCACCGCCATCGACCGTACTCGTAGCATCATTTTCCAGGGTGTTCTGCCAGACCGGTACCGGCGCAGCAATTGCAAACCCACTAAACAAAAGCAGCGACAAAAACGCAGACACTAGAAAAAACTTTTTTACCATCTTCCACCACCTTTCTTTCCTTACTATTAAACTATTCTACGTAACTACTTTTTATATCCTGGCAACACGCCAAAAAACTTTTTTCTCTTCATTTTCCGCTATGGGCAATAGCCGTTTGTCAGATTGCACACCAGCCAGTTGCCCGCCATAATGGCGAAATCTCTGAGATCGACTACACAATCTCCGTTCGCATCGCCATCCAATTCATACTCACATTGCGGCGTACCGGTGGTAAATCTCCAGACATCTCCAGTGGCTTCTCCCCCGCCATCAAAGCGTTCGACAATCCGCCAAAAATATTCCGTTTCCCAATTCAAATCCGGCGGTTTATACTTTTCTACTTCTACGTTGATCGGAGGAATAGAACGGTTTTCGACTTCAGATTGTATGGTACTGAGGTAAACATCGTGAGAAACTGCACCGTAACCGGGGGTCCAACTGAGCTCTACATTTTGGGCCACATTCGTTTGATCGTCATCGGGATATGGCTCCGTCGCTTTGGGCGGAATCGTGGCGAAGTGCCAGAGATCACCCGTATATGCTTTTGCTTCGCCAAAATTGGGATCGACCACGTCGATCCGCCAGTAGTAATCCGTTGCTTCCTCCAGCAAACCCGCCTCCCCCAGTGGGTCATATAAGGTATCCAACTGATTTTCAGATACCAAAGTAAAATCAAAATTGGGATGGGTATCGTTCGGTTCGGTGCCGAAGTACACATTATAACGAGCCGGAAGATCTTTTATGAAATTGGGATCCGGGGCATCCCAGTCAAGAACCACATCCGGTGATACGTTTATTTCATCAATGCCGGGATCGGGATTCGTGGCGTAGGGAATATCCAGCTCTACTGGGGTATAGTACCCGTTATAAACACGTACATGATCCACCCACTCGCCGCTCTGAAGCGTACCACCGAAGATAGCGCGATCGCCTACCGCCATCTGTCGGCCCGGAGAACCGGAGTTATATTGCGGGAAAGCGATGGTTTCTGACCAGGTATTGTCGGTAAAGACAGGGGAACTGTTCCTGTAGGCGCCGCCGTCCAAATACACCTCAAAGTTATTATCATGTTGACGTACGGTCAGTCGATAGGTGACATTATTGGCCAAGGTAATACCGGTCAGATGGGGTGCTTGGCTATAATTGGTATAAGAATCTTTGTACGGAAAACGTAACTTTCCATCGCGCACTGACAGGATGTAATAACCGTCATTGCCACCGTATCGGTCCGTCACCGACCAGAATCCCGAGTCACCGGAATGGGTGTCCCAGTGGTCGCCGCGGAAGTACAAATCGATCGTAGAACCGGCATCATTGTCCCAGATGTCGTCGAAGATGGCAGCGACCTCGCTGTTGTCCCAACTGATATAGACGCTGCCGTTGCCGGCGAATGCGTTCCCCCTGGCCCCGGGTACGTAACTGGATGGGGGATTGATAATTTCCCCCCCATCGACGGTACTCGTAGCGTCATTCTCCAGAGTGTTTTGCCATACCAGCACCGGCGGAACTGCACTTGTCGCTCCGACAATCATCAGTACCCATAAACCAATAAGTATTAGATCTAGTTTTTTGCCCATCACCAATCTCCTTCCTCAGTTTCAAGTTTTTCGATTACACTTTACATTTTTTAATAACCCCCCAAAACCTTCGTGATCTTTGTTTTCCGTTATGGACAATAGCCGTTCGTGAGATTGCACTCCAGCCAGTTAGCGATCATAATGGCAACGTCTCTTAGATCCACTATGCAATTATTGTCAAAGTCGCCGCCCAAGACTTCCGCACATTTCGGCGTACCCGTGGTAAAGCTCCAGATGTCCCCCATGGCTTCTCCCCCGCCGTCAAAACGTTCGACAATCCGCCAGAAATACTCCGTCTCCCAATCCAAATCCAGCGGTTTATACTTTTCCACTTCTACGTTAACCGGAGGAATAGAACGGTTTTCAACCTCCGACTGTACGGTACTGATATAGACATCGTGAGAAACTGCACCGTAACCAGGGGTCCAGCTTAACTCCACATTTTGGTCCACATCCGTCGCATTATCCTCTGGAAACGGTTCCGTTGCTTTGGGCGGAATCGTCGTGAAGTGCCAAAGATCGCCTTCATATATCTTCGCTTCGCCAAAATTAGGATCGACCACGTCGATCCGCCAATAGTAATCCGTTGCTTCCTCCAGCAAAACCGCCTCCCCCAGCGGATCATGGAAGGTTGTCAACTGGTTTTCGGATACTAGAGGAAAATCGAAATTTGGATGGGTGTCGTTTGGTTCGGTGCCAAAATATACGTTATAACGCGCGGGTAAATCTTTTATGAAATTGGGATCCGGGGCATCCCAGTGAAGAACAACATCCGGTGATACGTTTATTTCATCCATGCCGGGATTGGGATTCGTGGCGTAGGGAATATCCAGCTCTACTGGGGTATAGTACCCGTTATAGACACGTACCTGGTCCACCCATTCGCCGCTCTGCAGAATACCGCCGAAGGTTTCGCTACGTTGGCCCACATACATGTCGCGGCCGGGAGAGCCGGAATTATATTCCGGGAAAGCAATCGTTTCATTCCAGTCGTTCTCTGCATAGACAGGGGAACTGTTGCTGTAGGCGCCACCGTCCAAATACACCTCAAAGTTATTTTCATACTGACGTACGGTTAGTCGATAGGTTATGTTGTTGGCCAGCGTAATACCGGTCAGGTACGCAGTTTTGTTCCAGCCGGTATAGGAATCCCTCCACGGAAAACGCAAGTTACCGTCGCGCACGGATATGATTATGTGACCGTCATTTCCGTCGCCTCGGTCAAAGACCGCCCAAAATCCCGAGTCACCGGAATGGGTGTCCCAGTGGTCGCCGCGGAAATACAAATCGACCGTAAATCCCGCATCATTATCCCAGACGTCGTCAAAGATGGTAGCGACATCGATGTTGTCCCATTCGGCATAAACGCTGCCGTTGCCAGCGAAAGCGTTGCCTATAGCCCCGGAAACGTAACTGGAAGGAGGATTGATAATTTCACCACCATCAACTGTGCTGGTGGAGTCATTCTCCAACGAGTTTTGCCAGACCAGCATCGGCGGCGCTGCATATGTCGCTCCAACAAATATCAGTACCCATAAACCAGCAAGTATTAGAACTGATTTTTTACCCATCACCATTCTCCTTCTTCATATATAATTTCCGTTAATTTCCTAACTACAAACCAAGAACCACGGTTTTACATCTCTAGGTTAATAATCGGTTTTTGCCAAATCGCTTAATTTACTCACTGCCAGATCATCGAACAGTGCTTGGCCATTGATTATCATGAGTCGGCATACGCCCTGCGGCGCCCAGGACTGTCGAGTTTGAATGGCCAGGCGCCCGTCCACCCAAAACTCCAATTTATCCCCTTGGCAAATCACCGCCAAGTCGTGCCATTGTCCCGGTTCGACTCGCTCAATATTTGTGCTCCGGATAATCTCCGGGCTGTCGTGTTCTTGATCCAGACTTCGGATCAGCATTACCCCCGTCGGTCGCAACTCAAACTGATAGTTCTTTCCGGTAATCGGATCATCCCGCACGATCACGCCGAGTCGTTCCGGAGGAGTATCGAAATACACCCGTACCGAGAGTCGGTAATCCCGCCAACCGGGGTTGCCAAAATCACAAATCGGATTTTTACCCCGCCCTTTCAGAACCCGATTGCCCTGAATTTCCTCCACGCGCCATGCGCCTTCCATCATCTGAGATAGACGAAATAAAGTGGGAAAATACCCAATCCGATCGTTCTCGAAATCGGTATCCATCATCAATCCGGAAAAGTCCGCTTCAAAATCCGAAACCGGTTTTGCCGCCAGGGAATAATTACTGCCGGCTACCGCATAATGATTCGAATCTACTTTTATACTCCGACAATCGGCTTTCCGGGTCATTTCTACGGTCCCTGAATTCATCCGGATCCACGACGAATCCGGCTTGAGCGCGAAAGTGAAGTCGGTCCCCAGTACTTTGACGGTTGCCTGGGGAGCGTCGAGTATCATCGGTTTGTCCGACGGTTGTCGGGCAACCTGGCCGTGGATGGTCCCCTCGGTGATTTCCAACAGCTTACCCATGTTTTCGGAGGAAGCCAGCTTAAAGGAAGTATTCTCCTTGAGTTCTATTGTAGTATCCTCGCCTTGGTATTTGACAACGGCTCTGCCGCCGGGACCGGTCTTGATGACATCGCCCGGCTCAAGCCGCATCCCGTTGCCGGCGGATATTTGCCTCTCTTGGCGCTCGATAACCGTATTAACACCGGTTGTTAAGACCGGACCGGATTTCAGGAGATGATATACGCCGAAACCCAGTAGAATCACCAGACAGGCCGCCGCTGCTTTCCACATGTAGGACACGGCGGATTTCAACACCCGACCGCCAAAGCCCAACGCTGAGCGCACCCAATACGGCAGATACGAGGGATCATGGACATACGGGGGGATATTGTCTGCGGCATTCCGCCGCTGCTCTTGCTCTAAAAATTCCCGCAGGGCATCTTCCGCATCACGTTTGATTTCTTCTACCTTGTTTTGATATCGGTTCTCGTCGATCTTATAAGTAATAGTATTCTCTTCCTTCTCGAGCACCTCCAGCAAAATATTGTCGGCGCCGATTTCCGGTTGAATCTCCTTTCCGGGGACAAAAATATTACGATGGCACAAGTCGGCGTAAATTAACAAGAATTCTCCGTAATATTGCCGAGCTTCCGCATTCTCGGTGAGCAGTTTTTCCAACTGACCGTGCTGTTGGGCGTTGGCCGTCCCGTCTAAGTTGGCAAGTATCAACTCGCCTAGTTCGGATTGATTATCCCAGTAACTCACGGAAATCCTCAGACGCTAATTTATGATTAATACATCGTAAAAGCTGATTATGAATCCGGGTCATAACTTTGTACATGCCTTGGATGGAACGCTTAAGGTCCTGAGCGATCTTTTTAATGGTTACACCCTGTTCGTAATGAAGATAGATTAACTTGCGGTCGGACTTGTCAAGTTTCTCCAGGCAGTTCTTAAGTGCGATCAGACGAGGATTAGCCTCTGCCAGCGTTGTATCGACATGTTCGGCAAGGGCGCCTAATAGATTTTCGTTGAAGTAAATCCGCTCCTTGCTTCGTTTTTTACGGAAGTCGAGGATTTTATAAAACGCGATTTGCTTGCTCCACCGCAAGAAATTCGTCCCCGCTTCAAAATCCGCAAACCGCTTCCACATCACCATGGCGGTTTCTTGCATTATATCGTCGGCTTCGGCACGATGGGGAACCAGCATGAGAATATAGGTATAGATACGACCTTCATTCGCCATAAACAGGCGAAAAAACAACTTCGTCCTGGATTCTTTTCCCTCACTCATAAATTATTCGGTACTCATCAAACATATACTCCCTCTCATATATTTAATTGATTGTAAAGCGAAGATTGGAGGTTGAAATTTAAAATTTCATAAAAAATAACAAATAATCGCTAAGCAGCACTCAGAGCCCTTATCACCTTCAGGGGCCATTCTCTTATCCTAAAGTATCGACTTAGATGTCCCGCCGCTTCCGGGATGCGTCGAGTTTATCGAGATCCACGTCGTCGATGAGTTCATTGTGTAGAATTTAGTGTGCTTTTAATGACCGCCTTTCGATTCGGTCAGAGGCGAAGTAACGGAGGCGGGAGGGCTTACCATTAGGTCTTCGATAATCTTTGCCAATTCGGCGTTATTTTTTTTCGCTTTCAGATAGGCATGGTTGGAGGTGGGGCCGGGAATCCATGTATTACTTCCGTCTTTTTGGCTGACGGATTTACCCCCTGATTCAGCGGTGAAATAATTGGATAAACTCCGCACAGCATACAATACGGCAATCAAATCCCAGCTTGATCTCTCGGACACATCGTGACCCTTAAAGAAATTTCGATAAAACGCCGGCACCGGATTCTCTTTCGGCGCTTGCGCTACTAACCGGGCGCCTGTCATTACATCTTTGCCTAAACCCGTGAACATGATCTTACCCGGCCAGTCGCTGATTACCTTATGTGCGGCCGCTCCGTCCATGTGAAAATTATATTCGCCTTCGTTTTTGGGTGAATTAGGCCATGTGCCGCCCATAGAGACTAATTCTTTGACTTTGGCCTTTACCAGTTCTTCGCCAGTAAGAGAGCTGTACTGATCCGGTTTACTGTTGAGCAGGTCGGCCATATTCGTAAGCCATCCTACCACGACGATAGTCACGCTGTTGTCGGGCTGAACCGCTAGAATCTTGCGATAAAGGGTGACGGTATCCGGGGCATCGTCGCCGCTTTTCAAGTCATGCGGATAGTTGCCAACGCTGTCGTGATACCATTCTTCGGGATTGGGGCCCGTTTTAGATGAGCCGATAGGCAGGTCGGGCCGACCGTAATAGGTATTGATTACATCAATGGCCGGTGCACTCCAGCGATTCTGGTTAGCGCTCATCGTGGCTAGTATTTTCGCCTCGCCCCGATCCGCCATTATATGTAATATCGCCAAGGCCCCTGCATCATCCACGTCCGTACCCATATCTGTATCAAAGATGATAGGGATCGCTTGCGGGGAATGTAGTGGTCTGCTACTTTTACAGCCAATTAGTAATATCCCCAGAACACCAACTACTACGCTCGTTCTTAAAATATACCATAGATTTCTGGGCCGCATAGTCATAATACGATCTCCTTATTTCATAAAAGATAAGCTCAGCTATGATTTATCGATGCTATTCACATTTTGTAAAACAATATACGCCGGTTTGACTAAGAACGCAAGTAGAGCCACACCAGTCTGATTTGTTTCGTTTCCAGGTTCCCTGAAGCACAATACGAACCGATTCTGCGGGAAGGTCTTTACAATTTAGTTCGATCGTATTATTGGTCACGCGGATGTCAAATCGAACATTATGATACAGGAGATTGTTCAAGGCCATCTCCGGACAGGCATTAGGGAGTCGGGGATTGATAACCAGAAAGCCGTCGGATCGGGCATACAAACCGAGAAATCCGTAGGGGATGATCGAGGGTAAAAGGGAGCTTTCGTAAAACTCGTAATCGATACCGAGCCCACCGCAGGCGCCGCCGCCCTGGAGAGTGGTGCCTCGTTTGCCGCCTTCGTAATATTTTCGGTAGCCTCCGGCGGCGTGGATTTCCTTTTCCCAGGCGAGGATTTCGGTCAGTCGCTGCCAGGCGTCGTCGGGACCGAGGATATTTAATCGAGCCCAGAGGTCGTAAAATGTAAATCCGAGCACGGCGCCGCCGTCCTGTACCTGGTAACCCCAATCGAGACTCTCGGGCGCCCACCAGCCCTGTCCGTACCATTCGATATTGCGGCGAGTAGTAGCGCGGGGACCGAAACGCCAACGGTAGATATCTTTACCCGTGGAGGTATCGCCTTCGATGATACGTGTTCCGGTAATCCAATCCATAATCTGTCGAGCATGATCTTTATTTGCCAAGTCGTACCAGATGGCATCAAGGTTAAGGAAGGTGTAGCCGAAATCATGCTTGCGGCCCTTTTTATCAATGCAGGCAATAAATCGATCATTTTTCTCGTTCCAGAAAAGGCGATTCGCGGTTTCTTTCACCTGGCGGGCGTGTTGGCGCAATTGATGCGGATCGAATTTCAGAGCTCCGAGGGGTATATTCCAACCGGGATTTTGCCGAATCGCTTCTTCCATCTCGGCCATGACGAGCGTGGCGGCATAATACTGGTTGGTGGCATACAAATCATCCCACCCGAAGGGTAAGATGTCCCAATAGTTGTTGCCAATGCCATGACCGGAGTTAAAGGTTAATTTTCCATTGTTGTCTTTGTGCCACCCGGGCAGGCCGTCGTGGCCGGGCCAGGGATTGCGGATGTGATTATATTTAAGACCGCCCATAACGGTCTGTTGATACCGCAGGGCCAGACGCATCCGATCGATCTGACGGCGTAGGAAATCCAGATCGCCTGTCCAGTTGAAATAACGACAAGAGGCCAGAATGAAAATAGGATTATTAATCGTATGGCGTGTATCATAGACGGTGAAGAAGGAATCAATTTCAAATTTGACATCCGATTCCCCGGGCGCCAGCGAAATACGAATCCGCTTGATCTTACCCTGCCACAGGGGATGGCGATACATGGTTATAATGGAATGACAAAACTCGCGCGCCAGCGGCGTTTTGTCGGGATAGAAATAGACCCGACGTTCGGCACTGAATCCGTTGTCGTCCTCCCGCAGCCATTCGACATAGGGAGTCGTATGATTTTTAGCAGCGCCCGTGCGTTTCCAGCGCAATTGCAGATATGGTGCATTGAAGGCATCAATAGAATATCCTTTGGGAGTAATGATAGCGGGGGAAGGGCCTGTAGCATCCAGATGCCAACGGTTGTTTTGGATGCCCAGGGATTTTAGGTTATGCAGTTCCCAGAGGGACACTGCGGTTTCGCCGGTATATTCTTTTCCATTTGAGGCGCGGAGATGCCCGCCAATCCAACCTCGTACACTTTTGAGCGGTTGAAAGTGCCAGCCGGCGGTTGTGCCCTTTACTCGAGCAAGATCTTTGTGGGCCTGCCCCCAGGAAGGAAAAGGCCAACCCAGGTCATGGGCCTGAGAGAAATGCTGGTGACTGGAAACATAACCTTCATCATCTATTCGTATATCTAATAGTGCACGACGATGAACATCCTGGATTATTTCGTGCGAACTATGAGGACTGGCGTTACCCAGCCAGATGTCGGCAGTTAGAAGGTACTCCTTATTGAACAGGACCATGCTGTTGCCCAGACGGTGCTGAAAGTGATACCAGAGAAAATGACTGAGCAATTGAGCTTGCTCAGGATAATTAGCAAAAGTAAATTGAGGAAAATCAGTGGGAACATTTTTCATGAGTTGAGAGACAATGTTGGTCTTCGCAGGGGGCAACTTACTTTCGTTCGCGGCCCAAGTCCGGGGAAATAACACAAAATAAGAGATTATGCAAAAGAAAATTACCGCTATACCTTTTTGATTTATCATATTCAGTTCCATTGTCAAGATCTATTATTTTCCTAACTTTATGGTCGAATGCAGGAAAAGGCTTATCTTCGGTTTTTACCCACTCTACTTTCTGTCTGCTGAACCGCTTATTTCGATGCGAATACCGTGTGGATTCGAGTTATTGCCACTGTTTTTGACGACAATTCGCAGTATGTTCTCACCGGTGACAAGATGTTCTATAATGAGGAAATTGATCCACGTAGCGAAACTAGCGGTTCCGTCGATTTTCACTCCATTGATCTCGATGCGTTCCACTATATCATCACCCATGAACCGGCCAAATAGGCTTGCCGTTTCCAGGTTTACACGTTCGTCTATGTTGAATGTCTGTTCATAAATATATATACCGGGTGCGACATCGACGCTATCCGCTCGTGGTGTAATCCACTTTGATTTTGAGTCCGACGTCTGTTCGCTCCATGGTGGAATTGGCGCCGTCGCGGACCGAACCGTGTAGGTATTCGGACCGATCCATTTATCGTCACTGCTGTCGGTAAGCCGCCAGTGCGTATCGATGGATCCATCCGGGAGAAGTCGATGTTCATCATCCACACCAGTGCTGTACACAGCGATCGGCAACTCTTTCTGTTCGTAGGCTCGTTTTTTCTTAACGAATTCTCTGCGGCCTTCAAGCATATAGTCCCAGACGCCCTCTTTCCAGGTTTCCACACGCCTCTTCTCCAGGTCTGTCTGAGCCAATTCCCTGGCCTGGTCGATCAGGGCGCCGAGTTCGTTCATACGTGGTTCTGTGCCGAGTCGCTCCCAGGAAGCCTCCGGAGTCGTACCCAGCACCCCTTCCTCGCGGTTAATTTCGGAAATCCGATAATAGAATTTTTTCATGGGTTCTCCCGCCGAACCGAAGTAACGGGCAAAAAACTCATCTACGAGCTTAACGTAATCCGTATCAGCATTGAAGGCGGTTTGCATATATAAGTAGTAATCTAATTGCTGGGGGATGCCGCACAAGAAATATCCCCGCACTCCATCATGATGGTAGCGTTTAACCCATTTGGATATTACTTCAGGCATGAAACAGGGAAAGCACTTCCAACCGCCTATTAGCGCACGTTCCATCGGGTGATGGAAGTAATTCCACAGGTACAGTCTCCGGCCCTTATTTTCGGAGATCCACTGGTTGTAAAACCTGGCGTCGTTCTCGAACGTTCCTTTCTGATAGTCATAGCACAACTGTACGCACGGAGCGACTGCGACGTTTGACTCCAGCGGGAAGGTCGGCGGATAGGAATACACGTGATAAGCTAACGTAGCTATATACTTATTCGGATGCGTCTTGCGAACTTCACGGGCCACTGCGTTTACGAAACCAAACACATAGTCGCTGGCAGTCCCAGTACCGAAGGCATACTTAATATTTCGGGATTTGCCGCGAGCAAGAATCGCCTGACATCTATCGCACTTACACCAGTGGTCGGAGTCTTGCGGTACGATAGCAAAATAGTCGCCACAGGCAACTTGTCGGCCTTTGACACCCTTGCCATCAAAGTAATCTCGTGCATCTTGAACGACCTGTTCGATAAGATCTGGATTTGTCAGGCATAGCTGACGCCAAAATCCTTCGTTTTCCCATCCTACTGCAAAGAAATCCGGTCGATAACGCTCCCATAATTCCGGACGATCGGGATTTTTTACCAGGAAGCGGTCTCTAAAACTCGAAAAGGAGTGGTTACAAGCCCATTTTTCACCCCCGAAGCGTATCCTGCGATCGAAAAGATCCTTTTGTATTCCATGATGCGGCCCCCACTGCTTCCGGATAATAGGCCAGCCGCCGCCCGGAGCATTACGATGTAAAAGAGATGGCATCCGTCGGATTTCGGCAGGCGATATTGTGAGAGTTGTTTTCGATGGAATCACGATATTGAGCAGGGATGGACCGTACCAGCGTACGTTACAAAAACGCTCTAAAAAATCATACGTCGCATAGCAAGTCCCTTGATCATCCAAAATACCTGGTAACTCAATGATTTCCGCTTTCGCATTGTCCTGCCCCACGGCTACCGCGTAGTTGATTTTCTTTCTTGTCTTAGCCATTGAGTATAGCATATCGTTGTCAACTTTGTTGTGGTTGGCCTCGGTGTCCTGCCAGTCCCGACCCATCAGGATAACCATTTCGTCTTTAATTCGAATAAGATACTCTTGCGGCATGAAATCTTCTGACTTCAGGCCAAGTTGGCGTGTAGTCTCGCTTTCACCTACCAGGATAATTGTACCCTTAACTTTCTGTTTGGATGTTATGACAGGCAATACTGCCCCGGTAATCTCTTGGATGTGATATTGGAGTTCTTTTGCCGCCAGCCGCGCTGCCAGTGTCGGATTCTCCGTTGTTATAATAGTACAGGCTGGTTTACCGTCCCGGACCAGTGTAACCGCTTTGCTCTTGGCGCCATTCGTAAGCACCATCACTATAAATATGATTCTGAAAAACAAAACGATTTTGTACAACATTAAGAATTTCCTAAGCTCATAACTCCGTGACGTAGCAATTTTCATTACTGTATAGCTCCGATTACTCATTCCTCATATATATAATAATCGATGGATCTGTAAATTTCAAGCTCCTGCCACGTACCAGAATTTGGTTTTACCTCCAAGACCTCTTGATAATTTCAGTTAATATGATATAATGGGCAGCATCATGACATACATTAATGTACCCAAATCATGTAGAAGTGAAATGTTCGTGTAAATGCTTTCTTGAAAAAGGTATAATATGAAAAACTCAGATTACTATATTGCATATTTAGCAGCAGCGTTTTTTTTGATAGCATGTTGCATGCCGACCGCCACAGGCGAAGATAGACCGTGGATAGATCGAAACCGATTCCCGGAAGCCTATAGCATCCTTACGAGCGATCATATCATGTTTCCGGATAATGTTAGCAACTGGCCGATTAAAATAGACTCAAAAAGTCAGTTGTTTGTGGATAACTATATAATCAGTTTCGTCGAGAATCTTTCCAGAGAGTTCCATCAGCCAGAGAAATATCCAGGCAATCCTTTAATGCCCGGCCAGCCAGTGGCTGTACTGTATGACGATAAGAGTCAAATGTTTCGGATGTGGTACAATCGTCATTATGCCGAAAGTAACGATGGTATCCATTGGACAAAACCTGATTTAAGTCCCAACGGCAATATGATTATCAAAGATCACGGGGAGGTTAGAGGTTTTATATACAACCCTGATATTCCCGAACAAGAGGGGTGTTATAAAATTGTTTTGGAAATACGGACAAACAAGGAGACTGGCGAACCGGGTGGTTTTTATCTCTATCATTCGCATGACGGACTGCATTGGCAGCGTAGCCCTCAACGCCCGATTCTGCAACGCACTTTTAACCATATGATGCCCTCTGAGTTGGAGGTGAGAGGCTTTGACAGCGCTGTCGGGTTTCAGTGGACACAACCGAAACATTTCCAGTCTTGTGGAGTTGGGGATACAAGTATCTTTCAGTACGATCCGGTACTAAAGACATACACATGTTCAGCCAAGTTCAACCTTTATATGCCTAAAGAAAAGTTTAAAGAGCTCGGTATCGTGGATGACCACAAGCCCCGTTTGCGATTGCGTACGTTTATGGAAAGCGACGATCTCATTCACTGGAGCAGTCCACGATTTATACTATTCCCTGACAAGTATGACGCTCCAGATTGTCAAATCTACGGCCACATCGGTTTTCCATACGAAAGCATGTGGATAGGAATGATTCGTGTACACCACGTAATTCTAGCTGGCTTCAAACAGGTCGATCTACAATTAGCATATAGTCGCAACGGAAGACACTGGCTGCGCCCGCTCCATCGACAACCCTTTATTGCGTTGGGTAATGAAGATAGCTGGGAAGCGGATTATTCCTGTTATGCCAAATATGGCCCCACCCTAGTCGGGGATGAATTATGGTTTTACTATTATGGTTCACGCAATGGAAAAAGAGATAATCTCGATCACTGGGGGCTGTTCTGGATAGGCTTGGCCAAACTCCGCCGTGACGGCTTTGTTTCTTTAAACGCTGCTCAGAAACCGGGAAAAATTATTACCCGCCCCTTGACATTTAAGGGTACGAAGCTCTTTGTCAGGATTGGGCAAACACGAAAGCGGCCTATCGTTTCCTTGATAACCGACGTATTAGTGAAGCTGAAATACTTAAGGTCATTTTCAGGCAACTCAGCAACGATTTGCAGCATCCCCGGGTACAATTCTGCTTTTACATGATACCACTGAATTCTCTTTTCATTGTGAAGATTCTGAAGCCATCGGCAAGATCTACAAGACAGTTTCGGGCAAAACAAAGACGGTTACATGATTTGCAATCCCTGTACACGTAAATTCGGTGTGATCCGTTGCAGAAGTCCCGACATCTCCTAGGCGGAGGCGTGCTTTAGCAGATTGTTGAGCACCAGGCCAAAAGCCTCCACCCGTTCCCGGATCTTGTCAGGCCGCACCTTATCCCGGAGCCAGACGGAGGTGATGGCGATCAATCCTTCAATGTCATATTCATTTTCGTCACCACATACTCCCAATTATGTTTCAATATTTTTTATTGTCGCCTCAGCCAGAGTACGCACGGTTTAAATTGAATGGTGATTTCCACCTTCGATCCCCCGGTAATGGGATCACGACTCGAAACTATCTGATTACTTTTCGGCTCAAACCAGTATGTTGTGAATTTCCCCTGAATGTTGCTAAGATCTATTTGTATTGTTTCGCCCGATTTAGCATAAACCAAGTAGGAACGCGGGGGATCGGCTAACGCATATTGCCCTTCAATATCACGGGGCAGATCGAACGGTTTCATACGCGGGATTGTCGCAAGTAGAGTTTCATTCGTAAGATTTTGAAGATTAGGAATCGACCCGCCGCCCATGAGTACGGCCCAACCATACGAACCATCGGCAGAATACAAAACAGCCTTGTCAGGATATTTGATTCGGTATTCCCGCACGGCGCGGAAAACCTGGTCGAATGAGGTACGCTTGGGATTCAACAATCGGGCGTGCTGGCGCGGCGCCAGATGTTGACCGTCCTTCGGAGCATAGAGTTTGCCGTCGGACTGATACCACCAGTAGCGAATGTCTATCACGGAAACGGCTCCACGGTGAACAGGATCGCCGAGAATGGCGTCCTGGACATCCTTGGTACAACTCAATCCAATCATAGGTTTTCGTCCGGTTTCCCGCTGCCATTCAATGATGGTGTCGAGCCAGAACTGAACGAAATTGAGCGGTCCAGAGTATTCGGCGCTGGTTAGATGAATTACGTTGGTGTTGTCTGAGAAATTATTGAGACATTTACGGATATAGGCTCGATGGATCGAGCGACGGACGGGGTGAGAGATATCATAGAACAATTCATCCATGAAAATACGTTTGTTACCGGCATAGGGAGGCGGCTCAGGAAAATCCGTATCGTTAATATTATTAGCTGAGCGCCAGGGGAAATCCGCCCAGTGGGCGCCTGCTTCTAAAAGGTTATGCTGAAAGTAATTCTGATGGAGCAGGAGTAATCCCTTTTGGTCGCACAGGTCGGCAAATTCTTTCAATCGGTTCCAGTACCAGGGATTGTATTTTGTCAGATCATATTTACTCAGCCCGTCCCAGGCGACACCTTGGCCGCTACGGGCGAAAGGCAACTCGTAGAAGGGCGGCCGAACCTCTCCGTCCATACGTCGTACGCGCTGGTGGTCGTCTCGACGACGATCGTACCAAAGACCATAATTATAATCGAGTATCGTTTGCCCCCTCGCTGCCATGCTATTTGTGAGTTCATCTAAATCATCCGTGAAACCAAGTCCGATGCGGCCTGGTACAAATCGCGTAATCCCCAAACCAAAAGACGGCGCTTTATAGGGATGGATACTACCTCGCCACCATGCTACGCCTATACTGCTGCCCGTAAGTAGAAGGTTATTGCAGGTTATAATCCCCTGAGTAAGAGACAATAGTTTTTTGGGCGTTGAATTCGGTTTTTTAAGGGAGGTAACGGGAAGAATTTCTTCCAGAGTTTTAGCGTCACCGGGATCGACAGAAATCGTATGACGTTTAGCCGCTTCGGTAATGTAATCCGCCAGTTGCCGCGCCGGCTTACGGGATGCGACCGTTAATTCCTCGGCTTGTTGAACCGAGGGTCTGGAAGAACTTGATGTGGAAAACGGCATCCAGGGTACCCACTCGGTTGCCTCGTGGCCTAATCTATCCGCGAGTTGCGCGCGGTAGAGGCTCAGCGGTTTAACGAACGAATTAGATTCTTGCCAGACGCCGTTACCTTCGAATTCTCCCCAGCAGCCAAACGCCCAGTTGTACGCCGTGGGAGGATTCTCGCATTGGATAATCGCCGCATTACATTGCCAGAGAACGCTGTTGGTCGCCACCCAGCCGATGCCTTCGCCCTTGCTTAACCGATTGCATAATCGCAATGCATTTCCATCTATCTCAATATTATCGTATAGAGTGCCGGCGGCCCAACTCTCAATGGGACCGCTATCATTCAAAGGTGACCGAGCCTTGCATTGTACAAACGCATTGGGCCCGGCGGCGCAATATCCCATGGAGAAATCATGCCGGCCTTGTTCCGCCAGGCAGTGTAGGAACAGCGTTAACTGCCCCATGGTAAAGAAGGTGTGCCGTCGGTAACCGCCCACTTCCGAGACAGGCGCCAGCGAAAGGCAATCCTCCACGGTGATCCATTTGCAACTCTCCCAGATAGCCACGGCGGAGCCGGCAAAGTGCTTCATGGTGACCTGTCGGACCCAGGCGTTTTGGACATTTTCCATCGTGACAGCCATCCAGGAATGGTCTTCGTCTTTAGGATTTTCGGAATCAAACACGGAGACACAGCGAAGGTTTTCCACCCCGACGTGACTAACCCGACCGGGCCAGGAATAAAGTTCTACCCAACCGCCGCCAAAGGAAGATTCGATGGCGGTTGTAAGGGGAGCATCCAGAACAATCGTATCCGCGGTGACGGACATGATAACACGATCCCAGATTAGATCGCGAGAACATGGTTTCCAGGCGAAGTAGCCGTGCAAGCCGCCACCAAAACGGTTCATACTCAATTGATCGATCCACTCCTGAGTGCAGGGACGGATGATGTTTACCGTATCATCGACTTTGAGTCCCTCCGTGGAATTAAGATGGATGCGGAGCGCGCCGACCGGTGTGTAACTATCTTTGATAGGGTAGGTTTTACCCAGGGGATTTGTTCGGTCCTTCCTGCCGATGATTCGGATAAGTGTGCGTCGGTCACGACCGGCCGCAATCAGCTTCGTGCCGTCATCTTGGATACCCTGGCCCCGCAAAACAACGCCTGAAACAGACATCGTCAGGCTGCCAAAAATCTCATAGCGGCCCTTTAGAAGTAGAACCGCACCGCGAATGCCATCATCATTGGCCGGTAGAGAGGCGACGTAATCCAATGCCCTTTGAATGCGATCCGTATTGTCACCTTGGATCGGAGAAACTACTACCCGAATAGGAACGTCGGGAATCGGCTTATTCCCACCCAGGTATCCGCAGTGGGAAAAATCTGGAATCCGGTTTCCGTGTTCGTCAATCTGGTAAATTAGTTTGCCGTCGGTGCCCATGCGGATAGAGGGCGGTTCTTTATCGTCTGCATCAGAGACAGATAAAACCAGATGTAGGCTGGTAATCAGACAAAATATGAAACAAGGCAAAGATATAAAAGATATAGGAACGCATGGAGAATGAATTTGCTCTGCACATCGCCTGATAGTGCCACAAGTTATATAAATCCACAAGTAGATTCGTCGTTTAGTCTTCGGTTCCATTCCTGTTTATCAATTCTATTATGAGGATTTAATGAAGTGTGTTTATATTATTTTCCGGTTTTCGGTAATCAATATATTGCGTTGGATCCGTACCGTTAAACCATTCTTCGACATTCGTAAAACCATCGTTGTCGCTATCTGCAGCGGCGTCGGAGGGATTGTTCGGATTCAATCCGAATTTCTTCTCCCAGTCGTCCGGCATGCCGTCATGATCGTCGTCGGAGGGTGCAGATGTAGATTTATATTCAAGCCAACCTCCGACATCGTGAGGAAGGTCGATAATTCCCTTGCCGTACGTTGGTTTGCCGGTACGCACGATATTGATAATACGCATGTCCACGGGATCGCGCCTGGGCAGTACGGCGCCAGCTTGGGCCAATACGAGTTCATACGCCTCCTGGGAGGATTGCTGGGTTATGAGAGTAGCGGAAATTGGTTCGGTCGCGCGTATCTTGGTTATGAGAGACTTGAGTTCCGCCTCGGTCGCGGCATTTTCTTTGTCGAACTGTACGCCGCCATTCCAGTTGTCGGCAGTTACCTTCGGATAACCGACAACATAATTGTCGGCCACATACCATTTCCCCTGCCGCTGTGCTTCACTGAACATGTCCAAATGCTGAGGCCGGCATATCCGATACCGAATGGAACCCTCGTTGGTAACCGGTCCCGGTTTATAGTAATTACCGATAATATTGACCATGGAACTGGCATCACCACCGTCCACCGTTCGATGTCGCCAGTTGAAAAGCACATTGTTACGAAAATCAAAATGATCGCCCCAGCCAATACTGGGATTACGTCCTGTGTTACAGGCAAACAGATTGTGATGGAACGAGCCATTCTTCCCTCCCCAGGTGGCACCGAACGCGTGATTGTTCAGGTCGAGGGCCTCGCTCGAAATGCACCACTGAATCGTAAGATTTTCGGTCGGCATTTTCTTACTTGAGCCGTCGGGCATTTTTTTCATATAACGATAAAGCGAGAGATTTTCATCCAGTCCCCAACTGGCGGAGCAATGATCCACGATGATATTGCCCACCGGATATCCGCCCAGACTATCGTTGCGATCCTTGATATTGCCGCGACGAAAACGCAAGTAACGCAATATCACATCGTGCGTGTTAATTTCCGTGGTCTGTCCACGGATACAAATACCGTCGCCAGGTGCGGTTTGGCCGGCAATAGTTATAAACGGATTCTCAATCGTGAGTTTCGTTTCTAGTGTAATTATACCCGATACACGGAAGATTATAATCCGGGCGCCTTCGGCTCCTAATGCTGCACGCAAACTGCCCGGACCGCTATCGTTGAGATTAGTAACCTCAAAAACCTTTCCACCGCGTCCCCCCGGAGTGATGGCTCCGGCGCCTTCGGCGCCGGGAAACGCCGGTATGATTCTTTTAACGGTAGATTGAATTTTATTTGCAGCTTGGACGGATAGAGAGATACTCAAAAGGGTGATCAAAAGCAGGAATCCCATTCTCCGGATTTTAAATGTTGGTTTCATCATGGTCTCCTGTGCATTAAAAAACATATTAATAGCACCAGCCTTGAATGCATAGTATGAAATATCATTTCAATCGTTTTACTTTTGCTTTCGTCTATACTGTCGCATGATCTCTGCATATCTTTCGCTGCCTACGTTAGGCAGCCAAACGGCGTAATGATATCGGCGTTCATTATAATCGGGTTTTCGGGCCGGATCGGCATACCAGCGTCCCACGTTCGCAAACGGCAAGGCAGGTACTTCCGCGCGTTGACCGTTGGGAAAAGCAATGGTGACGAGGTAGGCGAGTCCCAGAGTTCTTTCAAGAGTTATTTCGGATTTCAAATCGGCATTCAAGTTTGATTCATCCAGTACCACGCCAATTACTTTCGACATATCCTTCGGCATCGCCCTGTCAAATATTTCTGAGATCGAAGAATCCCACCAAACGGTATCCACGGCATAGACCACCGGTCCGCGTACCAAGGCCCACGCATCTTCAGTAGCGTGGGTGCGCTTAGTCCATTTCGCCTGCATCGGCAAAGTGAGTTTGATATAATCCCCCTTCTGCCAGTGACGCTTAAGTTTTACATAGGTTCCCGGATGTAATCCTTCGATAATCTTGTCGTTTATACTGAGGGATGGATTGGAGCACCAGGCTGGTAAACGAATAGATAAGACAAAGAATTCAGCCTGTTGAGGATTGATTTTGAACGTCAGTTCCCCTCGGCTGGGATACTTCGTCTCCTGGATTAAGGAAACAATATTACCGGAATCCAGTTTGATTTCGGCAGCGGACTCAACAAACTGATTAATATAAATCCCATCCTTCCCGACCGCATAAAACAAAGTAGGGATCATAGCAGTCATACGGGGCCCGCTCGCCGTACAGCAGTCGGGTCCGTGGTAATAACCGGCCGGTTTGGCGCCGTTTAGTGGTACGTAATAGCGAAAAGAATCGCCGTCAACCGCTTGTGCCGCAAACCAATGGTTCCACAATAGCCGTTCGATCACATCGGCATAAATAGGATTCGCCGTCAACTCGAGCAAATATTGGCTCAGTTCCATCCACGACATCATCGCGCACGTTTCCACCACCGAACCGGAAACGGGTAAATTTTGTCCCGCTCTATAGTATTCATCCACACTGACGCCCCCGGTAATATACATCTGGCGCTTGGCAATATTGCGCCAGGCGCCCCGGACTTTGCGCAGCAATGACTCATCTCCGGTAATCTGATAGAGACGCAGGAACCCGAGTAGATTCATGTGGAAAGTATGGGAATGTACTTTTGGTTGCAGTTCGTGAACGCCCATAGCGCCGATGGCTACCTGATCGAGTTTCGAGAAGGTATTGTGACCCGACCAAAGATCAATGTTGTCAATTACCCACTTGGACCATTTGAGATATTTCTCGTCCCCCGTGGCAAGGTATAAACGCAGCATGGGATTGGCCAGTAACGTTCCTTCCAGGCAGTAATGAATATTGTGACCGGCAATGGTTTTCCCCTTGGGCCGGGGCCAGAACTGGGCTTTACCGGGGCCAATGTGATTCACAAAGTAGTCACCGAGACGAGATGCGGCTTGCAGCGCCTGCTCTTCACTCCATAGATCATATGCGGTTATTAGACCATGCAGCATGAAATAGAGTTCATACGCATCCATGCCGCGCAGGGGAAGTTGATCCGTGCGTACCGCCGGATCGGTAATTCCGAGATACCCGCTCGGTTCCTGCGACGCTATCAGACGTGCCAGAGCCTTTTCCGCTTTTTCCCGAAGTGCCATGTCTTCGGTTTGGCTTGCTGCCAACACAGCCGATTCCATCCACTTGCCCGCCTGCTCGCCGATCCACCACCAGTCCCGATGTTGTTTCTCTTCGAACATCTGAACATAATGATCGATGTCAAAAACAAGTAGATACTCATTTAAGTTAGCCTTGAATCTCGTACCTATAAAGCCGCCGATTTTTCGTATGTTCTTGGGTGAAAGAGATCGCTCGACTCGCTCAACTTTAGGAGTAATAGCGATTTGAGATGTTTGATATTTTCCTTTTTCTTGGGCATAAAGTGCATTGCTCACAAGAAAAATCCCGGTGCCTACAATTATGAGAATTCGATTACAGACTATGTTGAAATTCTTGTTCATCTATACTCATTCTCACTTAGGAATTAATATACCCCTCATTGTAATAGGTAATATTATACCGTGATTCAAGTAAAAGGGGCGCCCGGAAGCGCCCCTTCTGGATGAAAATTAAAAAAAGGTGCACAGCTTCCTTAGATGCCGCAGTAGGTCAGAGTATCGGTGCAATCCAGCCAATTCAGCGCGAATGAGGCAAAATCCTTCAGGTCCACAAGGCAATCCATATTTTGGTCCCATTCGTTATACGGATCTCCCGTGCTCAGATGGGAAGCGTCGCAGGCATCCGTTCCGACGCTAATCTGCACCGTATCGGAGTTTTGTTTGCCCCCGTCGTCCACGGTTAGGCTAAACTCATACACTCCTCTCTCGGTAACGGTTACGGTCGGATTTGCTATGTTATCGGGAGTGACGGTTACTTCGGGAGCATCGTTGGGCACTTGTTCCCAGAGATACGTGAGAGGATTCGGCTTGCCGTCATCGGAGGAGGCCGTACCATCCAACTGGATCATCTCCTGATTAGGCGTGCCGCTCTTGCCGAGCCAAACGACTTGGTCGGGGCCTGCATCGGCGGTGGGCGGCTCATTATCATCGGTATAGAACGACCACATCAAACCTTCGATCAAGCCGCCCCCACTGGGATCGTGACAATCGACCACCCAATAATACCAAGTGTTATTTGTCAGCGGTGTATGATGGGGGAAATTGGTCGCGTTAATTTCCACACTGGAAATATCTGCACCCAGCGTCACTTTATCCATATCCGGGCGGTTCGGATCGACGCCGAAGTACACGTCGCAGGTGATCGGAGCACCCGGAGTATTTGGCTCGGGATTCGTCCAGGACAATGTGGACAGGCTGGTTTCCACACTTATACCGTTAGCTGGATTTGGGTCGTGTGCCAGCTCATCTTCTCCCGCGACAAAGACTAATGCAACGTCGTTGTTCGCGGAGTCGCCATCAGCATCATATTGATAGGTCAGGGAATAAAGGTTACCGCCTACCAGAATTATGGTCCCTTCCGCGGCGGGACCGCCGTTCATGCTATCAAAGGCGCCGGCGCCGGCGATGGCAGTGGCGCTGGTCACATTCACTAAAACGATGTCGGTCTTCGCCAGGGTAGCCGATGCGCTCACTTCCAGTCGAGCAATCGAGTCGGCGTCACTTACGTCCAGTTCGAGTCTGTTGGTGATGACCATCGTGCTGGCCCCGCCGGCATCCATCTGAAATTCGAGAATGCCCGTATCTCCCGAAGCCACGGTTCCCACTCCCACGTACATATCATCTACCGTGATAGCGGCATTGCTGCCGATAGCCACTAATCTGCCGGTGCTGGGTGCGAGTCCGCTGCCACGGGTGTATCCGATGTACATACCGCTGCCCGTCGAACTGAGCGTTCCCCCGCTGATGTTCCAGATACCGGTGGCATAATCATTACCCAGGGACAATCTGCCGTCCTGGTGATCGAAGGTGCCGCCATCCTGATTGATCACCGCGGTTTGTGCATTGGTATGGCCAATGCGCGTCCACCCAATAGTAAGGTTGGCGCCGCTGTGAATCGTCATGGTGCCGACATATAATCGCAGCCGGGCACTATCGTTATCCTCCACAGTATTAAGGATGGTCTCTCTCCCTTGTCGGATCTTGATTTCGTCCGTACCATCCGGTACTTTATTGGTACTGTCCGCAGCCTGCCAATTCAACGGATCATTCCAATATCCGGAAGTCGTATTAATCCACTCAAACGCTCCAAAAGAACTCTTGCTTAATAAACTCAAGATCGCAAACCATACACATAATTTTCCTATTCTCATTTTTAAATCCTCCAATACAATATGTCTTGAATTTATCCTCTGGAATCCATTTTTGGTAATCTCCGTCATAGACATATACCTCCAAAATATGATTTCATTTTCCTCATCTGTATCCGAGGTTTGAGCATGTAATAGACTCCTCCTGCCATATCAATACGTAGATAATTCGCCTTGATAAGAATCTCGATCCAGGCTATAAAACACCCTCCTTTGTCGTGTTTCCAGCATCTGGTTAGATGCTACAATCCAACCAATATATCGCTATAACCGTTATTTACCACCAGAAATAGGGACTTCGGTCCCAGTCCAGACTGCGGGGTTCCTGGGGCCGGTTTTTGTCCGGCCACATCTGCTCGAAAGGACGCCAGGAGGCATGGCCATCCACAAAAAAGATATTGCCGCCGGCAGGGCGGCCTCCGGGAGCCAGATGATTGGTTCGATGAGGAATTTGCCATTTATTCCAGAAATCAGTATGGATAGATCCATAATTAGCACTTTCTACGTTCGGTTGCTCGCTATAGGTGGCCTCGGTAATCAGTTCGAACGTTTCCGGATATTTCAGCGGCTCTAATCCATGCCCCTGCTTGCGACGATACGCATTCACTTTTCGCACCCAGCCTTTTTGAGGATAACCGGCAATCTCCCATTCCCGACCCGGTAAGTCATCCTGCTCGACATCCATCAACCAAAAATAATGAGTCACGCGGTAATTTCGATATTTGTCCACGTTTGTCTCATCCAACCAAGGCCAGGGGCCCGTTACATTATTACTTTGGAGAGTGTATTGCCAGAAGCGTGGATCGTCCTTGCCTCCGCCAATCGCCTCGGAATATTTTCGTCGCGACGGACAAAAAAAAGCATCACGCGTGGCGCCCTGCTTGATGATGTAATCGGCGGTATAGAACGAAACGTCATGAGGCCAGTGCGATTCATAGAGGATGGGATAATTTCCTTTGTATTCCGTCGCATAGAAATTCAGGGCCGAACCAGTCACTTTGAGATTCCCGGCGCAAGCAATCCGACGCGCTTTTTCCTTGGCGCTTTGAAGTGCCGGCAGGAGAATAGAGAGCAAAATCGCAATGATGGCCACTACGATCAATAATTCGATCAGCGTAAACGCCCTTCGCATAACGGACATCTTTAAATCCTTTCAGGACAAGATGTTACATCGATATTCGCGAAGTACCTGTCTTGCGAAAACTGCCTGACGAGTATAAAATATCCAAAACGATGCGTATTGTCAGATATATTCTGTTTGTTAATTTTAAAATGCTTTTATGTCTATCTGCGCTGTGAGCACATTATAATATAGTATGGCCGCGATTACAACCATTTTTGGGCTGTATTACTTTATCCCTCGCTATTCTGGGCAGTCCAGGCGGTTACAAGCAAGCCAGTACGATGCCATTATCCCCAAATCGAATAGATCCACCAAGCAGTCATTATTAACATCACCGGGAATGGGGGTATAGTCGGGCATCGTCTGGGCGGCTTGACAAGGCGTCGCTGCCACAATGATCTTAACCGTATCGGATCTAAATGTATCCGCATCGGTTGCCGTCAGTCGGAATTGGTAAACGCCGGTTTCCGAGAGTGTTAGGGTGATGTTTGCCGTGTCATCGGGAGCAATAGTGACCGGGACCGGCCCGGTGGTCTGTTCCCATTGAAGCGAAAGGGCATGGGAAGGCAACCCATCATCCGTTGCCGTCCCGTGGAGATTCACCACGGCCGTTGCAGGATCGAGTGCATTACCCAACCAGAGATATTGATCCGGACCTACGTCCACATCAGGCGCTTTATTGATCTTGACCTGCCCTATAAGAAACGTACCGCCGGAGGAATCTTCGCTGGAACGAATGATAGCCTGATCGCCCTCGATTGTCGTCGCAAACATAAAAATTACGATGCCATCCGTATCGTCGTTGAGGAAATCCGCCACTTCCTGGCTAATCGGCGTTGGCTCTCTTACTCCCGAAGCGGGCGGCGTGAAGGTCATTAAGGGTCCGACCACGTCGGCCAGGTCCAGCGTCACCGGATCGCCCAATGGCGGCGTAGGATGATTCTGAACCCCGGCAGCGGTATTCCAGGTGAGATCCTCCACATCCTCTCCCGACGGAAGGTCATCTTGACTCTCAATGATCCCGTACACGTCTATCGGATCATTCAGGTCATGCCCAAAATTACTAAACCGCACGTTGGTAAATACTGATCCCGCTGTTTTATAGTCCGAGATATCATATTGGAGAAATGACACGCGGCGTCTCGCCGGAATGTTGCGTACTCCCAAACCGGCGCCGTTGGAGGATGCGTTGGGACCAAGTTGATCGTCATTGCCAAGTTCCACATCCGCTACGGCCTCGAACGAAACCGGCCATAACAATTGTTCGTCTGCCCCGAAATAAAAACTGGGATGTGCCGACTGCGTATAGCCCATGCTCATGCAGGCCACGTCGATTCGATAAACCGGATCGTGCATAAAAGTGGGGAAGCGGCGCGTGGACGGAATCGTAGTAGTATAAATCCGCAATTCCCCCCCCTCCGAGGGAACCGTAATAATTTCCTCACGCCAGTCGCCAAAGATATCCGCTATGAGGATATCCGAGTAGGTATATAATTCCGCGTTTGCAATTTGATCCAAACTTTGGGTATAGGGATTCCACTTTTGAATGCGGCCATTCTCCAGTAATTCCCGCAGTTGGTCGTCGTCCCACCAGATCGCGAATTGACAGGTATTGGGTTGGGGGCCGAGGACATCGCCCTTACAGTTGTATAAATCCCCCTGGGGCGACCAGCATTCCAAACCTTTCTGGCGTGGATCGATATCCGCTGTCAGACCGCGGCCAACGTCGCCCCAGTTTCCTTCCAGGCCCCATATCAAATCACCCGAGCGTGCATCCCGCAGATGAACCGGATGATCATATCCGGCTTCCTGGATGTACCAGGTTTCTAGTCCCGGCCGGTTAGGATCGATATCCGTCAGGTGAAATCGATCTCCGTGTCCTTCGCCGGTGGTATAGATATTGGAACCGTCGTCGTCAATAGCAATACTGCCGTTGAGGATTTCGTCTCGACCATCGCCATCGATATCGGCCACCCGAATCTCATGAAAACCCTGCCCTTGATATTCAGGACCCAGGCCCTCGTTGGACCAACGCCAGACGTTCTCCAGTCGGCCGTCGCGGTAATTCCAGGCCTCTGCTTTCATTAGTGCGTAGGTGCCGCGAAAAATCACTATAGTGGGTCGTTCCCCATCGAGATAGGCAACGCACATCAAGTTGCGATTCACCCGGTTGCCGTAGCAGTCGCCCCAATCACAGATATTGCCGCGTGGGATCCAGTCCTCGGAGGCCAGTTCCGCACCGGTTTGTCCATCGAATACGGTGAACCATTCCGGTCCCTCCAGGACCCGACCATCGGACGGACGACGGTAATCAACATCCGTGGGTGCGGTTTTGGCAACCACTTCGGCTTTGCCATCGCCGTCCAGGTCATATACGATCATCGGCGACCACCAAACGCCCTGCACTATATTCCAGCCCAGATCCTTACGCCACAGGAAGGTTCCGTCACTCTTGTACGCCTCTATCTTCCAGGTATCCACACTGGTATGATAAACACCCGGATCGGTCACCTGTTCGGGTTGTTTGATAATGTAATCGTATTCCCCATCGCCGTCCAGATCGCCGACTCCGGCCCGGTTCAATACATAATCGCCCTGAAGCGGAATGGACATATAATTCTGTTCCGGCGGATTTACCGGCAGAGTAAACGGGGTACTGGCCTCTTGTTCCTGACCATTTAGCACGGGCCGGACAAAATAGGAATTCGACTGACTCAGGGTAACGCCATTATCCACCCAGTTCGTACTTTGCGTGATAGGTGTACCGTTCAGTTTAGCAGCCGTTCCGCCGCCAGTGGAGCGATACAGATTAAAAGCAATATTCTCCGGGTCGGTTCCCAGCATCCGCCATCCGACATAGACCGCGCCGTCGCCCTGAAAGACGGCGATCATTCCCCGCCCCAGATTTTCCCTTTGTCGCTGCGCCCGGGTAATAGTTACAGCAAGTAATGTCGTCACGAGCTCAATCGTGACTGCCAATTTAATTTTTGGCCACATAGAATAGTAGGCGTCAGGATCAAGAACATCGATTCGACACTCTTATCCCTCGTCACCCTCCGTAGGAGATTACAATATGACAAGTTCCTCTCTCAGTAAACCGACAGCCAAGCACCGTAGGTCAGTGCTCGGCTGTCGGCACTGGTATTCTCCTTATCTATATTTACGGTTATTAACTACCGCCGTCGTTTCTAGGGGCACACTAGGCTGTTACACTTAAGCCAATCTGCTGCTAAAATCCCTAAATCACGCAGGTCCACGATGCAGTCCAGATTTAGATCGCCGGGGAACGCCGTATATCCGGGCATCGCCTGGGCCGCCAGGCACGGATTCGCCGCTACGACAATTTGGATCACATCGAAACTTTCCTGATCCGTATCGTCAGCCGTTAACCGGAAATTATAGGCGCCCAGTTCCGGGAGCACCAGCGTAACGTCCTTCGTGTTATTAGGATCGATTAAAATATTCACCGGTCCGGACAGTTGCGTCCACAGGTAATTAATTTGACCGGACGGCAGACCGTCATCGGTGACCGTGGCATCAATCTCGGCAGTGGCCGTTGCAGGATCCCCCGCATTGTTGAGCCAGATATATTGGTCATCTCCCGCGTTTACCTCCGGGGCCTCGTTATTCGTGTTAAAATCCCAAAGGACACCGGGAAGGAATTGCTCCCCGGGGGGAGCACTGTAATCCCAACAATCAACTACCCAGTAGTACGT